>JAZRAB010000080.1:0-10649 GCA_045634345.1 Candidatus Flemingiibacterium sp.
AACAGTGCACGCTGCATCTGCTTTTCTTCCCAATCACGCACGCAGTACACGCTTTTCATCGTAAGCGGATCGATGCCCGTGTAGTACATAACCGTGGATGCCGTGCCGGGCGTCGGATAGAAATCCTGCACCTGCTCGGGCGCGTAACCCCATTTTTTGAGGTATAGCGCCAACTCCACAGCGTCCTCCATCCGGCTTCCGGGGTGGCTCGACATGAGATACGGCACGAGGTACTGCTCCTTGCCAAAGCTCTTTGTCAGCTCGAAATAACGCTTCTTAAACGCCTCAAACGATTCCACCGCCGGCTTGCCCATACACGCAAGAACGTGCGCCGAGCAATGCTCGGGGGCAACCTTCAGCTGACCGCTCACGTGATCGCGCACGAGCTTTTTGAAGAAGGTCTCATCCTTGTCCGCAAGCACGTAATCAAAGCGGATTCCCGAACGGATAAACACCTTTTTGACTCTCGGAAGCGCTTCGACACGCTTCAATAACTCTATATACTCGCCATGGTCGGCAATAAGGTTCTTGCACGGCTTCGGTGCAAGGCACTTGCGAGTCTGGCAGACTCCCGATTCGAGCTGTTTTTTGCACGCCCCGTAACGGAAGTTGGCAGTCGGACCGCCGATGTCGTGGATGTACCCCTTGAAGTTCGGCGACTCGGTTATCTGCTTTGCCTCGGAAACGACCGATTCTATCGAACGTGAGCGAACGGTTCGCCCCTGATGAAATGCGAGTGCGCAGAAGTTACATCCGCCAAAGCATCCGCGGTTGTGGGTAATCGACATCTCGACCTCAGTTATCGCGGGTACGCCGCCGACGCTCTCATATGAGGGGTGATAGCGCCTCGTGTACGGCAGTGCGTAAACCGCATCAAGCTCCTCGCGCTCAAGTGGGAACATCGGCGGATTCTGCACCAACTGCTTGTTATCGTAATACTCGACCATCGCCTTGCCGCTTATCGCATCGGTGTTGCGGTACTGCACGCCGAAAACCTCGGCGTATCGGCGTTTATCGGTCTTAAGTTCATCGTAGTCCCAGCTTCCTGCCACATCGTAGTGAACGGCGTCACCCTTCGCGGCGGCGTAGACGGTGCCGCGGACATCGCGTATCTTTTTGATCGGCACACCCTTGTCAAGAAGCTGTGCGATACGGCGCAGAATATTCTCGCCCATGCCGTATGTGAGTATGTCCGCACGCGAGTCGATAAGCACCGAACGGCGTACCTTGTCATCCCAATAATCGTAATGTGCCATGCGGCGAAGGGACGCTTCAAGTCCTCCCAGTATGATCGGAACGTCGCCGTATGCCTCGCGGATGCGGTTGCAGTATACTATACACGCGCGGTCGGGGCGCAGCCCCATCTTGCCACCGGGCGAATAGTAGTCATATGAACGACGCTTCTTGGATGCCGTGTAGTGCGCGACCATTGAGTCGATGTTGCCTGCAGTAACGAGGAAACCGAGTCGCGGTCTGCCGTATTCGCGGAAAGCATCGCAGGATCTGTAATCCGGCTGCGAGAGTATCGCCACGCGAAACCCCTCTGCTTCAAGCACGCGCGAGATTATAGCCACGCCAAAGCTCGGGTGATCGACATACGCATCACCCGTAACATATACAAAATCGGGACGGTCCCATCCGCGTGCATCCATATCTGCACGCGAAATCGGTAAAAATTCGGTGTTCATAGTTGTTTCCTAAAACATTATATCAATCAAGGTTGTTTTTCTTAATTTATATTTTAGCACAAGTTATCGGAAAAATCAAGATGATTTTTACTGCGTGTAAAGAGCCGGTTCGATTCTCGCTTATAGCTTTCAAAGAAAAGCACCGGCAAGGCGTACCCAGGCTCAAACTCACATCAAAAAGAGGCTGCTTGATTAACAAACAACCTCTTTGATATTATTTTGCGTGATAAAGCTTTTTCACCTGATAGACAGGCTCGCAGGTAAGATTTACCCCAAGCTTCTTAAAGGTCTTGACGTCAATTTCCGAAAGGATCACCGAGGAATGTACCTCGCATCCCTTGAGCTTGTCAAGCATTTCGAGAGACTTCGCGGCAAGCGGAGATGTCGCGGCGCATATCGCAAGCACTATAAGCACCTCATCGGTATGCAGGCGCGGATTGCGTCCGTGCAGATAATCAACCTTCAAATGCTGTACCGGTTCGATTATCGACGGCGGTATCAACTGCGCTTCATCCTCTATTCCTGCCAGCTTCTTAAGCGCATTAAGCAGCATCGCGGCAGATGCGCCGAGCAGACTCGATGTCTTTCCTGTGATTATCGTGCCGTCAGGCAGCTCTATTGCAGTCGCCGGACCGTCTGTCTGCGTCGCCTTCAGATTCGCAGCACCGACCACACGTCGGTTTGCAGTAGTCAGATTGACCTGCTTCATCAAAAGATCAAGCTTGTGTACGGTACTATCATTTGTGGGATTCTCACGCTGATCGCAGAGCGCTGTATAGTAACGCCGGATTATCTCCTGCTTCGATGCCTCGCGCACAACGGCATCGTCAACAATGCAGTTGCCAACCATATTAACTCCCATGTCTGTGGGAGATTTATATGGTGATGAGCCGTATATCTTCTTGAATGTGGCATCCAGCACCGGGAATATTTCAACATCGCGGTTGTAGTTGACTGCCGTTTTGCCGTATGCCTCAAGGTGGAAGGGATCTATCATATTTATATCATTAAGATCGGCGGTGGCGGCTTCGTAGGCGATATTTACGGGGTGTTTTAATGGAATGTTCCAGATCGGGAAGGTCTCAAATTTAGCGTAACCGGCTTTTGTGCCACGCTTGTTTTCGTGATAAAGCTGTGACAGACAAACTGCCATTTTGCCGCTTCCCGGTCCGGGTGCAGTGACTATAACAAGCCGTCTTTCGGTCTCGACATAATCATTTTTACCGTAGCCGTCATCGCTGACGATGGTTTCCACGTTAAAGGGGTATCCGTCAATCGAATAGTGGTGATAAACCTTCATGCCGATACTGCGGAGTCTCTGCTCAAATTTTAGAGCATTTGCCTGCGCATTGTAGCGTGTGAGGACAACACTGCCAACGTAGAGTCCAATATTCGCAAATGCATCTATAAGGCGAAGAACGTCATGGTCGTATGTGATGCCAAGGTCTCCGCGCACCTTATTTTTCTCAATATCGTCCGCATTGATAGTAATTACTATCTCTGCATCATCCTTAAGCTGAAGAAGCATCTGGAGCTTACTGTCGGGACGGAAACCGGGCAGAACGCGCGACGCATGATAATCGTCGAACAGCTTTCCGCCGAACTCCAAATAGAGTTTTCCACCGAACTGCGCAATGCGCTCACGGATATGCTTTGACTGTAATTCAAGATATTTGTCGTTATCGAAACCTATCTTTGACATATGTGAGTCCCCCGTTTAACAAACTAATTTTATTATACCACAACCATGACTGTTTTTCAACACCATTTTGAAAAAAATACAAATTTCTGCATTGAGCCTGACAAGCCTTGACATCGGGGGTGGTTTGTGATATACTTTAATATAGGTAATTATGTGTTCATACCGAGTATAAACGCACGGAGTATAAATAAAATGGAACTTAAAAATTTAGGCGGCCGCAAGGCGCGTATGCTTCTTGTATATCCCGACTACACCGACCGTGACAGCTCACGGCGTGTGAGCGGCGGAAACTACAGCGAGGGACTTGCATCTATCTCCGCCGTAGTCAAAGGCGGCGGACACCATGTCGAGCTTTTACATCTGCTCAATCTTCACACCGAAAAGGATTTCAAGGCGCGTCTGTGCGAAAAGTCCGCTGACGGTGAATTTGACATCATCGGATTTTCCATCCGTACTACAGCCTTCCCAGACTGTCAGGACTACATCAAGTGGACAAAGGAAGTCTATCCGGATGCGCTGATTGTCTGCGGAAGCTATCACTGCACGCTTGTACCGGACGAGGTGCTTGCGGTTGACGGCGTTGACTGCGTGTGCGTCGGCGACGGTGAATACGCAGAGCTGGAGCTTTGCGACAAGATGTCGGTGGGCGAAGACTACACGGACGTCGAAAGCCTCTATTTCAAGATGCCCGACGGCAGTATAAAAAAGAACCCCATCCGTCCGCTCTTTGCCGACCTTGACCGCATCCCGATACCCGATTTCGAGCTTTTTGATTACGATAATCTTGAATCCTCAAAGGTCGGTACTGCGATAGTTGTTGTCAGCCGTGGCTGCTTCTACAACTGCACCTACTGCGGTAACGGAAATTTCCGCAAGGTCTACCCGAACAAGAAGATATACGCACGCTTCCGCTCGCCGGAAAATGCGATACTTTATTTAAAAACCCTGCTTGCAAAGCATCCGCAGATAAAGTTCATAAACTTCCGCGATGCAATTTTCAATATGTTCCCCGATTGGTTTGACAAGTTCATCGACATGTACACAAAGGAGATACATCTGCCGTGTACGGGCAACATCCGCTTCGATATTCTGACTGAGGAGACCGTCAAGAAGATGAAGGCGGCAGGCTTCTATACCATCGACATGGGACTTGAGAGCGGAGACCCCGAGATGCGCTTCAAGTATCTGCGCCGTTATCAGACGGACGAAATGATAATCCGCTGTTCGCAGTGGTTCCACAAATACGGCATCGCACAGCTCACCTATAATATAATCGGTCTGCCGTTTGAGGATATTCACCGCGCGCTGAAAACAATCAAGCTGAATGCACGCATCAAGAGCGACCGCACGATACCTAATATCTTCTACCCCTACGAGGGCACCGCACTTTACGAGATTTCAAAGGAAGCGGGATTCATTCCCGAGGGTGACCTCACCAAGCGCCGTGTACCGCTCGTACAGCCGCAGTTCCCCGAGGAGCAGGTGCTCTTTATAGAGGCGTATTTCATGCATTTCGTTAAGCGTTACAAGCGTGCATACGCGATGCCCGAATGGCTCGGCAAGCCATATGAAAAGTGGCTTGACAAGCGTGTCACCGGCAAGCATGTCCCCTACAAGCTGCTTGTGAAGCTGCATGACATCTATGCAGCGGCACGCAACAAATTAAAGGACCTGCTCGTAAACCGCATGCCGAAGCTGTATGTCAAGCTGCGTATGATGAAGCACCGCAAGAGAGCGGAGTCTAAATAAGTAGCAGAGTCTAAACAAGGAGAATATATATGGCACACTATATAATTCAAGAAAAATGCATCTGCTGTGCGACCTGCGATGTGGAATGTCCGTTTCATGCGGTCATCATAAGCGCAGAGGGCAAGTTCAGCATCGACGAAGAAAAATGCCGCGACTGCAAAAAATGCGCCGAGGCATGTCCGATGGATGCTATTGAGAAAAAATAATATGAATACAAAAGCAAGCTGTTATGCATATCAAATTGCAAACAGCTTGCTTTTTTTATTGTTAAATTTGAGTTTATAGGGGAATTTGCGCTTCGAGCGTTGAAGCTCCTTGCGGTGCACAGCCCCACCTGCCGATATTGCTCGCGGCGGCGTGCCGCCGCTCGGTCGGGGGCTGCCTTGTCTCTCAAGCAAGACGGCTTCGCCGACTTGCTATAAAGTCCGGCTTTGCCGAACTCACACGCAGGTCACATTGTGACCTGCTGCCGATCAGTAGTCCGCCCCCGCCCCCCGCTCGCCTCGGCTACCAACTGCCTGAAAATATAGATAATATCTATAAAAAGCTAATTTTAAAAGCCGAGTGTAGCCGAGCCAAGGAGGGGAGTGCAGAGGGGAACCTATGGATCGGCGTTTGAGAGTAATTGGTTCCCCTCTGCAACGGCAGGGGGGGCATAGCGCCGCGTGGAAGTTGCGATAATCGGAGCGATGATAAACACCCTTATAAACAATAAATTTGCAGATGCTCAAATGCTTTTTTAGTAATTTTAAAAAAATTTCAAAATACCCCTTGACAAAATTCGGATTTGGTGGTATACTTGTAAAGCGATTTGCTTTACAGCGAACAAAAGCACACACGTTTATCAAGAGGTGATCTGCGTGGCACTCCATGAAAAGGATCTTGAAATCGGATTGTTGCTCGATTTTTACGGAGAGCTTCTCTCCGACAGCCGACGTGAAGCGGCAGAGCTTTATTATAACGAAGATCTTTCGCTTGCCGAGATCGCCGAGGGCGCAGGCATCACACGTCAGGGCGTGCGCGACACAATAAGCAAGGCAAAGGTCCAGCTTACCGAATACGAGGCAAAGCTCGGACTTGCGGCAAAATTCCGCGAGATTGAAAAGACCATGGCGGATATCATTCCCCGTCTTGAAGCTTTACGCGACACTTCCGATGAGCATGAACGCGGTGTGCTTGACGATATAATAAAAAAAGCAAAAACAGTCACGATCTGACGATAGTAAACACGGAGGATTTTGATGTTTCAAAGTTTAGTGGATAAGATGGCGGCGGCGCTTGGTAAGTTCAAGAACAAGGGAAAGCTTACCGAGGCGGATGTCAAAGCCGGCATGCGTGAGGTAAAGCTCGCACTGCTCGAGGCGGACGTCAACTACAAGGTCGTCAAGGATTTTATAAAGACTGTCACCGAACGTGCGGTCGGCTCCGAGGTGCTTGAAAGCCTCATGCCGGCACAACAGGTCGTTAAGATAGTAAATGAAGAGCTGTGCAACCTTATGGGCGGCACTCAGGCAAAGCTAAGCATCTCCTCAAAGCCGCCGACAGTCATAATGATGGTCGGTCTGCAGGGTGCGGGTAAGACCACACACGCAGGAAAGCTTGCAGGGATGTACAAAAAGCAGGGCAAGCGCCCACTTCTCGTTGCCTGCGACGTATACCGTCCGGCGGCGATAAAACAGCTTGAGGTAGTCGGCGGACAGCTTGAGATTCCCGTATTCCAAATGGGAGACAAGGTAAGTCCGGTCGAGATTGCAAAAGCCGGAATCGAGCACGCAAAAAAGCACGGACACGATATGGTGTTCGTCGATACCGCGGGACGTTTGCACATCGACGAGGTTCTGATGAACGAGCTTCGGGATATCAAGGCGGCGGTCGAGCCTGCGGAGATACTTCTCGTTGTCGATGCGATGACCGGTCAGGATGCAGTCAATGTAGCGGAATCGTTCAATGAACTGCTCGACATCACGGGCGTTGTACTGACCAAGATGGACGGCGACACCCGAGGCGGTGCGGCACTCTCTGTGCGCCATGTCACCGGCAAGCCGATAAAATTCGTCGGCACGGGCGAAAAGCTCGACATGATCGAGCCGTTTCACCCCGACAGAATGGCATCGCGCATACTCGGAATGGGCGACGTGCTCTCTCTTATTGAAAAGGCGCAGCAGAGCTTTGACGAAAAGCAGGCGCTTGAGCTTGAGCGCAAGATGCGCGAGCAGTCCTTCACGTTGACCGATTTTCTTGATCAGTTCAAGCAGGTTCGCGGAATGGGTTCGCTCGAGCAGATAGTCGGAATGATCCCCGGAGTCAATGCAAATGCTCTCAAGGATGCGAACTTCGATGAACGTCAGCTTGACCGCATTGAGGCGATCATCCTTTCAATGACGCCCGAGGAAAGAGACAATCCGAGCGTGATAAACGCTTCTCGCAAGCGTCGCATTGCGGACGGCTCGGGCATGAAGGTCGAGGATGTAAACCGTCTTTTAAAGCAGTACGACCAGATGAAGCAGATGATGAAGAAGTTCTCGTCCATGACAGGCGGCAAACGCTTCGGACGCAAAGGCATGATGAAATTCCCGTTCTAACGGGTTTCAAATAAATAAAAAAACAAAAACATAATTTTTTGGAGGAAATCTAAAATGGCAGTTAAACTCAGACTTACAAGACTTGGCGCAAAGAAGAACCCTTTCTACCGCGTAGTTGTCGCTGACTCCCGCTATCCCCGCGATGGCAGATTCATCGAGGTTATCGGTACCTACAATCCCATGACCGAGCCGGCAGAGATCAAGATCGATGCTGACAAGGCAAAGAAGTGGATCGCTAACGGCGCACAGCCTACCGATACCGTTAAGGCTCTTCTTAAGAAGTCCGGTGCTATCGAATAAGCCTCGGCGTATTGATAATCATGGTTGAGCTTAAAAAGGTACTCACCGATATTGCAAAGGCTATCGTTGACGATCCCGAGCAGGTCAATGTAATTGAAACTGTCGAGGGCGACAACGTAATGCTGGAGCTTCGCGTTGCCGAGGATGATATGGGTAAGGTGATCGGCAGACACGGTAAGATCGCAAAGTCGATCCGCCTTGTTATGAAAGCCGCCGCCAGCACCATTGGCAAGCGCGTCACCGTTGAGATAAGATAAAGTAGCAAGCTGTCCGCAAAAGCGGACAGCTTATCGCTTTATGTGGATATCATTGCATGGCGGTACATTTACGCTTCGATTATTGGTATTCCTTGCAAGGCTTTGCCTTGCTCACCGTTTTGCTCGCGGCGGCTTTCCGCCGTTCGGAGCGACAAACGCCCCCTGCAAACTCAAATTTGCCCTTTTACGGCATAGATATATTTGCGAGTTTATATACAAACTCACAAATATAGGCCTGCTTTGTGGGGGAAATTCTAATTTTTTTGAGAATTTTTCAAAAACCCCTTGATATTTTGAAAAATTTGTGGTATCATATACGGAGAAATGCTGTTTATACAGCAGTGGGCCCCGGCTGCATCAGGCGAAAACCGTTACAGTCAAAGCCTAATGCAGACGAATTTTGAAGGAGGTGAACAGTTTGCCGAACATTAAATCCGCAAAGAAGCGCGTAAAGGTTATCGAAGCCAAGACTCTTCAGAACAAGATGCTCAAGAGCGCGCTCAAAACTTCTATGAAGAAGTACGAAGCAGCACTCGCTTCCGGTGATAAGGCTGCAGCCGCTGAGACTTATAAGGTAGCAGTCAAGAAGATCGACCAGGCAGTAGCTCAGGGTCTTCTCCATAAGAATAACGCTGCAAGAAAGAAGAGCAACTATACCGTAAAGCTCAACAAGCTCGGTGCGTAATCGCTCTTTTATATGTAATTTTGGTGATGAAGCTCCCTTCATCACCTTTTTACTTTGCTGTCCCTTTAATGAGACTCCATATTCTGCCGTATGAATCCACAGCAGAATACCATATCTCACCGCCGTCGTTTATCTCAGCGAGCAGAAAACCACACGCCTCCCCCGAAGCACGGACCTCTACAGATGCGCCGGTACGTCGCATATCTCTGAAGAAATCGCGTACTGTCGAAAGCCGTTCTTCTTCTGCGACACGCTCTGCCGGTTGATCGCCGAGACGAATGTAGACAAATCCGTCGAGGCTCCCGTCCTCTGCTGAGAAGATCATACGCAGATTATCGGTTTCTGTGACCCACGTTTCCCCGTCCTCCGACAACGCAAGCTCCAACGTGCTCGCGTTTCTGCCAAATAGTGTGCCTACCGCACGCTTCGCCACGTCCCTGCTGTACCTTACGACCTCGGGCAGTATTGATGCGGTCGGTTCTGCCGAGCGTGTATTCATCCTCGGCGGCTCAAGCACCAGCCCCCTATTTACTTCGTCTATCGTCTCGGCGATTATTCGTCTTGCATCTTCATCGTCGGTATATTCGATTGATGCAAGAAGTGCGAATGTGTCGGAGAATGCGCGTACACGTGTCTTGGCATTCTGCCCGGAGCGCATATTATCGGCAAGCGCAAGCAGCGGCTTTGCATTCACCTCAGAGGGGAGCGACGCCACCGCGCCGCCAAAGCGCACTGCCGCCGCGTAGCGTGCCTCATCGGATAGTGCTGCGCTCCACTCATCAAGAGCATCCGAGCAGAGCGCAAGCGACTCATAGCAAGCCTCAAGCTCTTTCGCATGGATCAGCGCCCCCTGTCGGCCTATCACGATTCCCATGACCGCACAGATGAGTGTAAGCGACAAAACAAACATATATGAGATGCGCGTATCACGAAGATTCTCGCTGTTTTTTCTGAACGAACGCATACTCGCCCCCCTTAAAATAATTTTTGCATTTATAGTATAACCGTACTGTTTAAAATCAATTCGGAGATAGATAATGAACACTGAAAAAGATATAAACATCGTCCTCGTCGAGCCGGAGATACCGCAGAACACCGGCAATATCGCTCGAACCTGCGCCGCGACCGGTGCGGCACTGCATCTTGTGCGCCCGCTCGGATTTGAGATAGACGATCGCAAACTGAAGCGCGCAGGACTCGATTATTGGGACAAGCTTGATATAACATATTACGACGGTCTTGATGATTTTTTTACAAAAAATCCTGATGCGCAGTTCTACTGCTTCACGACCAAAGCCAAGCACGTGTATACGGACATCGTGTATCCGAAAAGGGTATTTCTCATGTTTGGCAAGGAGACAAAAGGGCTGCCCGAGGATTTTCTGTACCGAAATCCCGAGCGATGTGTACGCATCCCTATGCGTGACACGCTTCGCTCGCTGAATCTCTCGAACTCCGCCGCAATCGCCGTCTATGAGGTGCTCCGTCAACGTGATTTTGTCGGACTGCGTCCCGACGGCGAGCTTACGCAGTATACGTGGGACTGATATTCTTCAAATTTGAGTTTATCGAGTGATTTACCGCTCCGAGCGTTGGTGCTCCTTGCGGTGCTTCGCACCGCCTGCCGGATTGCTCGCGGCGGCTACGCCGCCACTCGGCAAGGGGCAGGAACCGATCTCAAGCAAG
>JAZRAB010000081.1:0-4206 GCA_045634345.1 Candidatus Flemingiibacterium sp.
AGTCTGATCGGTTTCGCCGAAATACTGACGGCGCTCGGAGTGACCGATTACAACGTATTCAACACCGCAAGCATTGAGCATCTTTGCACTGATCTCGCCGGTGTATGCGCCGGACTCCTTGAAGTGTACATTCTCGGCACCGATCTTGATATTTGTGCCTTTTGCCGCCTCAACAGCAGCGGCGATATCAACAAACGGCACGCAGAGTACAATGTCGCATCCGTCCTTGCCTGCAACTATGGGAGCAAGCTCTTTAATAAACTCGGTTGTCTGTGCAGGAGTCATATTCATCTTCCAGTTTCCCGCGATAACTGTTTTTCTTGTTGCTTTATTCATTTTTACATCCTTTCCAAACATTAAGTACGGGAGGAGCAAGCCCCTCCCCTACGATATTTGTTCTGAAATTATTCCTTTTCGTTGAGGCAAGCGATGCCGGGAAGCTCAAGTCCCTCAAGGAATTCAAGCGATGCGCCGCCGCCGGTAGATACATGAGACATCTTGTCAGCATAGCCGAGAGTTTCAACAGCCGCTGCGGAGTCGCCGCCGCCGATTATCGAGATTGCGCCCGACTCAGCGATAGCTTTTGCAACCGAACGAGTACCGGATGCGAAATTCTCCCACTCGGAAACGCCCATAGGTCCGTTCCAGATAACAGTTCCGGCACCGATAAGGCTCTTTGCGAAGAGCTCCTCAGTCTTGTCACCGATATCAAGTCCCATCCAGCCGTCCGGGATAGAATCGCTGTAGATCTGCATGCAAACGGTGTCTTCCTTATACTCACGGCCAATCTTGTTATCAACGGGAAGAAGGAAGTTTACACCCTTCTCTGCCGCTCTTGCCATAAGATCCTTGGCAAGGTCAAGCTTATCATGCTCGCAGATAGAAGTACCGATCGGCAGTCCCATTGCCTTGAAGAAGGTGTATGCCATACCGCCGCCGATGATGATGGTGTCGCACTTTTCAAGAAGATTGTTGATAACGCCGATCTTGTCGGAAACCTTTGCGCCGCCAAGGATAGCAACGAACGGACGTACCGGGTCCTCAAGCGCCTTACCCATAACCTCGATCTCCTTCTGGATGAGGTATCCGCAAACTGCGGTGTCAAGGTAATCTGCAACGCCTGCAGTGGATGCGTGTGCTCTGTGAGCAGTACCGAAGGCATCGTTTACATAGATATCAGCCATGCTTGCAAGCTCTTTTGCGAATGCAGGATCGTTCTTCTCCTCCTCTGCATGGAAGCGTACATTTTCGAGAAGGAGAACCTCTCCGTCCTTAAGTGCAGCCGCCTTTGCCTTTGCATCGGGACCGATAACATCATTTGCGAGTGTTACATTGATACCCTTAGCCTTGAGGTCATCAGCAACGATTTTAAGAGAAAGCTTGGTGATGTCGCCCTTTGCCTTTTCGAGTGCGGCTGCGGTTGCTGCCTCGCGCTCGTTTTCGGGAAGCTCGTCGATCTTCTTCTTTTCCTTTTTGGAAAGCTTAAGCTCTGCGTTTAATACGTTGTGAGGTCTGCCCATGTGAGAGCAAAGAATAACCTTTGCGCCATTGTCAACGAGATATTTGATTGTCTTCATTGCGCCGACGATACGCTTGTCGTCGGTGATCTTGCCGTCCTTTACGGGTACATTGAAATCGCAGCGGCAGAGTACTCTCTTGCCTGCAACAGCGATATCTTCTATTGACTTCTTGTTGTACATATATTTCACCTCTATAAAAATTTTTACAAAATCTATGTGATTGATTTAACAATCAAAATTTATTTTACCATATTTATCAAGTTTTATCAACATAAAAATGTGAAAAAACAGTCAAATTCAAAAACTTTTCGGATAGTTACAATATTTTGCCCGTTTATCTCGGTTTTATAATGCAAAATAACAATATTCTATCAAGCCACAAGTGCTTTTATGGCAAAATATGCGAGTACTACCGCTCCGAGCACGATGCGGTAATAAGCGAAAATCTTGAAATCATGTTTCTTTATGTAGTCCATAAGGAAGCGTATGCAGACCATCGAAACCGCGAATGCACTCACCATTCCGACAAGCAGTATCACCGCTTCAACGGCGGTAAAGGCAAATCCAAACTTCACGAGTTTAAGAAGCGACGCACCGAACATCACGGGGATACCAAGGAAAAAAGTAAACTCCGCCGCCGCAGTTCTGGAAACGCCAAGCATCAGTCCTCCGAGTATTGTCGAGCCGGAGCGTGATGTACCGGGGAGAATCGCGGCGATAAGCTGGAACATGCCGATTCCGAGCGCCTGAATCCATGTAAGCGATTCAAGCGAATCTACCTTTGCCGCCTTGTTTGTATTATGCCGTTCAACAACGATAAATGCGATACCAACAGCAATAAGCATGATGCCTACTGTGAGAGCATCATAGAAGAGGGCATCGATAATATCATCAAACAGAAGTCCAACCACCGCCGCCGGCAGACACGCGACAATAATCTTCAGCCACAGTGTAAGCTTGTCACGGCGAATGATACCGAGCACCTCACCCTCTTTAAGCGAAAACGGCCATATCTTTTTAAAGAATATCACCGCAACCGCGAGTATCGCGCCAAGCTGTATAACTACATTGAACATCTCGGAAAAGTTTTCCGAGACTCCCTTGAAGCTGACAAATTCTTCGAGAAGAATCAAATGCCCCGTGCTTGATATCGGAAGCCACTCGGTGATTCCCTCGAGTATTCCGAACAGGAGTGATTTTAATATTTCGATAAATGTTGTCATGATTATACCTCTTATGTTGCTCTTATAATATCGCCCTCATGAACCTCAAATGGCACTTTTGCTGAAAACGCCATATACGGATGCGGCGCTGCCTCGATAACCTCACCGTTCTCGTTGTAAAGCTCGCCAAGATGAAGCGCACGTCCCACCCTGCCGGGGGATATGATTTCAACGTCGGAATTTGCGAACACCTTATTTCGCTGTACAAAATGAGCGATACCGCTTTCTTTATCGTATGCCGTGACACGACAGAGATATGCTTTTTCTTTCATATATCCCGGCTGCTTTGCAGTATTCGCATCTTCCATCGGTTTTGCGAAATAGTAACCGGTATTGTATTCACGGTGGCTGACAGATTCAAGCTCACGCAGCCATGCGGGATCGTAAGCGTACCTCTCGGGATCGGCAAGATATCGGTCTATTGCCATTCGATAGACGTTTGTGACGACGGCAGCGTAATATTCGCTCTTCATACGCCCCTCAATTTTGAAGCTGTCGATACCGCACTCGATAAGCTCCGGAATATGCTCGATTATGCAGGTGTCTTTACTTGATAGGAAGAATGTCCCACGCTCATCTTCAATCACCGGCACATGATTGTCGGGACGTTTTTCCTCGGTTATCTCATATGCTGCAACCCCTTCGCCGGCGATAATTGACGGTGCATACGACATGTTCCAGCGGCAGGGCTGTGCACACCGTCCACGGTTGGCATCGCGCCCGACAAAATGCTGTGAGAGCAGGCAGCGTCCGCTGTAGGAAATGCACATTGAGCCGTGGATAAATGCTTCAAGCTCCAATTCAGGTGGAGTGTTTGCACGTATTTCGCGTATTTCGTCAAGTGTGAGCTCACGCGCGAGTACTACACGCTTCGCACCGAGCTTGTGCCACTCACGGCAAGTTGCGGCGCTGACCGTACTTTGCTGTGTTGAGACGTGTATCTCGGTATTCGGCAAATATTCGCGCACCAATGCCATAACGCCAAGGTCCGCGGCTATGACCGCATCAATCCCTGAATTTACAAGACTTTTTACAAATTCAGTGAGCTTCGGATATTCGTCCGTGTGGGGCATCGTGTTAAGTGTAAGGTTCATACGCACGCCGCGCTCATGTGCGTATTGGACCGCTGTATAAAGCTCGTCAATCGTAAAGTTATCCGCTGCGGCACGCATACCGAAGTCATCGCCGGCAAGATACACCGCATCGGCTCCGTACAGTATCGCCGCTTTCATTTTATCGAAATTACCTGCCGGAGACAAAAGCTCGGGTGGCTTTCTTCTTATTGACATAAGTTTGTCCTTTCAAAATTATACTATTATTATAATGATACCATTATTCGTAACAAATTTCAAGTGTATTAGATGAATTTTGTGAATTATTGTTTGTAGGGGTGTTCAATGCTCCGATTATTGCAACTCCCACGCGGCGCTCTGCGCCGCCTGCCGGTATGCAGAGGGGAACCA
>JAZRAB010000082.1:0-5034 GCA_045634345.1 Candidatus Flemingiibacterium sp.
GAACCGATCTCAAGCAAGACGGCTTCGCCGGTTTGTTTGAGAGACAAAGTAGCCCCCTGCTTATACGGCAGGCGGCGTAAAGCGCCGCGTGGAAGTTGTGAAATTCGGAGCGATATCCCTATAAACAACAATTGCAAAGCAACAAAAGAAGCAGTCCGCCAAAATGCGGACCGCTTCTTTTACTGTGCGAGAGCATCATGCGCCGCTCTCGCGCGTTTTCTTTTTACTATCTGTTCACCAACGAGAATGGCGCAGAACGCCGCCACGGACACTGCGGATATCATAACTCCGTATCTTATCGCCCACGTCGAATACTTAAGCTCGACCTTGTGCTCACCTGCCGAAATCTCGACTGCAGTCAGCGAATCAAGTACCTCGAATGTCTCCGCTTTTTCGCCGTCGATATAGACATTCCATCCCTTGTCATATGGGATAGTTAAGAAGAAGAGCGACTTATCCTCGGTTGCAGTAAGCGTACCCGTAAAGCTCGAATCCGTGAAATCCTCGATATTGTAACCGTTTTCCTGAAGGCGCGGCATAACCTCGGCAAACAACGCCTCATCAAGATAGTAGATGTAATCCATATCATTAGCGATGTATACGCGGTCATCATCAAGCTGCATCGTAAGCACAAGCTCCTCGCCTTCCGTCTGCTTGCCGAGCGAGATTACGCGATAGGTCTCGTTTGTGTAAAATTCCGACAAGTCCTCGCCGTTCAGCTTAAGCTTTGTGTCACGCGGATAGTCGCTCGGGAAATATGCGTATATCTCATAATCGTTCACAGGCGTAAACGTATATGTTATACGTGCATCGTACCCCTCGTTGACCTTTTTATAATAAATGTGTCCGCTGACGATTGAGGTGTCAATGTTGTCTGTTGTCGGAGTAAGATTCTTGTACGGCTTGAAGACCTCGACAGTCTCATTTTCTCCGAGCATCGCCGTAATAAGCGCGTTCATACGGGCAAATGGCGTTTCAAGCTTGACAAATTCAAACGATGCCACGTCACTCGATACCATATATCCGAGCGGCAGCGCGTACTCGTTTTTGTAAACGACCGTCTGATTCGCGGTGTCTCTGAACACGGGATCACCCCAAAGGGGATTCATCTCCTCGGTGTCGGTCGCAAGAAGATATTTAACGCCAAGCAGACTGTCTGAAACGGGAGTTCCGCCGAGATACTTCGACCAGTGCGACTTTGAGGAATATCCCATTTGCTGTAAAAGCTTGATCTGATCGGCATTCAGCGTTGAGGTTGAATTTGAGAGGCCACGGAGATTCAGTGCAAAGTTATCGTTTGTCTTTCTGTGCTTTGTCTTTTCCGCACGGTAGAATGAGGTGTCATTTTCATTCACCCAATCCGCTGCGGGGCTCCATTTATCTATAAAATTAACATACGATGTACGTGTGCTGTAGGTTACGTCATAATCAAGGTAGACAACATTCGCAAGTCCGTTGCAGAACAACTCAAGCACCACAAACACGCAAAGCAGCGTAGATATTCCGCCTTCAAACCACCGCTTGCTGCAGCCCGAGAGCAGTACCATATATGCGGCGATGCATCCGATTGCAAACCACACCGATATAATGTCACGCAGGTTCTCATATTCGAGCTTCTGCAAAATCACAATGAGAAGTCCCAGCACCCCACCAACGCCGAGCACTGTGCGCATGTCGATTTTTTCGATGTGCTCGAACACCTTGTAAGCCATTACGATGATGACAAAGCAGAACATGAAGCTGTAACGGTAATTGAGCCAATTCGGCTTCTGCATACCGTGCCAGACAAGGTCGATCGTGGTCGAATTGAAGCTGAAAATAAAGAACGCCATCAGCGCGCCGTACGCGATCTTTTTACGTGCGGTTATTTCTTTTATAAAGAAAAATACAGGCAGAAGCACAAGCGTCAGCGTGCCTGAATAGACAAACGGCCACCCCTCGGGACGTACTGTATCGTAGGACGCAGGGAACATCTTTGAGATGAGATCAAGAAAATCGAATTTCTGGTTAAAATCAAACTTCGGATTCGAGAATGTGCTCTTGCCAAACTGAAGCGAATAGTATGCAGGCAGAATGATTATCGCCGCAATACCGACCGCAATAGCGGAGAAAAGCGCGATGCGTCCGAGCGACTTTATAAAATGCGCACGCTCGCCGAGCGGATTTCTCTCCTCGGGTGTACTTTTGAGGTAATAGAAGAAGAAATACGCCGCCACACCGAAGCAGACCATATAACCAATGTAATAGTTTGAAAACACCGCCACTGCCAAAGTCAGCACAAACAGCTTGTACTTGCCGTACTTGATAAGCGATTCGATGCCGAGCATTATAAGTGGGAAGAAGAGCACGCAGTCAAACCACATTGTGTTGTGCTGCATAACGACCGCATATGAAGAGAGCGCATACATGAGCGAGAAGATAAGCTCGTTTATCGGCTTTGTCGGATGTGACTTGTGGAGATAGACGCACATATTCATACCCGAAAGTCCGCATTTTAAAAGGAGCATCACAGCAATCGACTCGGTTATCATACCCTCGGGGAAGAGCGCGGTGATTATGCTGAACGGGCTTGCGAGATAGTATGCGACAATACCGAGAAATTCGCCTCCGAGTGCGCGCTCAAAGGAATATATTATCCCCTGCTCTCCGCGCAGAATATCGCGTATCGCTTCAAAATAATATACATACTGACCGTTGAGGTCAAGCACAAGTACAGAGCCCTCACCAAACGGCCATGCCTCCATGGCGATATATATAAGCGTCATAACAAGCACGGGTAACAAAAATGCAAGTCCGATATGATGCATACCGTCATACGGCTCCGTGACAGCTTTCACCCATCTCGGTATATTACGCTTTTTAGGGATAGTTTCGCAGACAGCATCATCAGCCAACGCATCGTGTGGAGTCTGCTCTGTGTCCGTGATTGGAGCATTATTTTCTTCCATAATCGTAAACCTTTCTTAAAATATAATAAGCGTCTGCAAGTTATTCGACAGAACCGTCCTCGTGCACAACGCGGCGAATACTTTTTTCAAGCTTGACTCGCGGAAGCGTAAGATCGCGTCCGCAGGACTCACAGACAATACGGATGTCACTGCCGATGCGCATCACCTTGAAGCGTGTGCTTTTCGGCGAACACGGATGCGGCTTCTTCATCTCAAGGATATCCCCGACAAGGATTCGCGGTATCGCAGGCATGGCAGCACCTCCCAAAAAAGCATTTATATATAGCATTATACCACAATCCGGCCCCATTGTACAGTCTTTTTTTGAAAAAAGCCGTTCGTTTTATCTTTTTCCTTAAATTACCTCAAAGAAAAGTTTATTTTTTTCGAAAAACCTATTGACAAGTGCCAACCCTTGTGGTATAATATTATCCGTTAAATAAATCCGTTGGGGATTTGTGTAATGGCAGCACGACAGACTCTGACTCTGTTTGTGGGGGTTCAAATCCCTCATCCCCAGCCAATGCGATAAATCCGCTTGTCACAAAGACGAGCGGATTTTGCTTTGTGTTATCGAAGCTTTTCATACCGATTTTTTAGTTCTTGTATTGCAAAATCATAATTCAAATCACTATTTTTAGTAAAATCTGTCACGAGGTTCAAATTATGCTACCCACCATGAAAATAGGCGACCTAGAAATCACCCGACTGATTGTCGGAAGCAACCCTTTCACCGGCAAATCCCATCTCGATGAAAAAACGGACAACGATATGCGCGAATATTTCACAGATGAGCAGGCGTTTGCCATGTTAAAACGCTGTGAGGATGCAGGCATCAATGCCGTGCAGTCGCGCGGAAGTATGCCTGTGATGGGGCTCATCGGACGTTACCGCGCGGCAGGCGGACATTTACTTTGGCTTGCACAGTCGGGAAAAAATCTCGATACCTTCGATGAAGAGCTTGACGAGATGATGAAATATTCACCGTCCGCGATTTGCGTACACGGCGAGCTTGCGGACAATCTCTATCTCGCAGGCAAGCTCGACAAGCTTGGCGGACTGCTCGATAAGATACGCCGCAAAAATGTCCCCGTGGGCGTATGCGCACATTTCCCCGAGGTGTTGGCGTACTCCGAGGAAGAGGGACTTACCCCGGATTATTACATGGCATCGCTCTACAATCTTTCACAGCCCGACCGTTCACACGATATAAATCCCACGGGCGAGCGTTTTGAGGACAGCGACATCCCGAAGATGTACAGTGTTATCCGTCAGCTTTCCGCGCCGACCTTCGCGCTGAAAATACTTGGTGCCGGACGTAGATGCGAAAATCAAGAGCAGGTTCGAGGTGCTTTTGTAGAGGCATTTTCTTCGATGAAACTGGGGGACGGCGTACTCGTCGGAATGTTCGATAAGTACATTGATCAGCCGCGACTTAATGCAGAGTACACCGAGTTTGCAATACGCACCGCCGAGGGTGTGAAGTAAAATGTCAAATCACCGCAAGGCTTACCTTGAAATAACCAACCGATGCAACCTCAACTGCGCCTTTTGTCCGGGGACGGAACGAAAGGCGCGCATGCTTGACGAGGCGGAATTTACGCTTTTGGCAAGACGTCTTGTCCCGTGGGCGGAATACCTTTATTATCACCTTATGGGTGAGCCAACCGCACATCCTTTGTTGCCGCGCTTCATCGGTATCGCCGCAGAACTCGGGTTCAAATCAATAATCACGACAAACGGCACACTGCTCACCTCGCGCGGTGACTCAATCATAGAAGCGAGACCGTACAAGGTCAACATCTCACTCCATGCATTTGAGGCGAATCCACCGGGCATGCTGTTTGAAGAATACATCGACGGATGCCTTTCGTTCGCAAAAAAAGCCGCTGAATCGGGAATTATCACCGTTTTGCGGCTATGGAATCTCGACGGAAAAGCGGACGGTGGACTTCATGAAAAAAACGAGCTGATACTAGACATTATGCACGCGCAGTTCCCCGTTGAATGGCAAAAAACACGTTCCGGTGAAAGACTGTGTGAGCGAGTATTTCTCGAATGGGGTGAAAAGTTCGATTGGCCTGAA
>JAZRAB010000083.1:0-8360 GCA_045634345.1 Candidatus Flemingiibacterium sp.
AAATCCTGTCATTCCGACCAAACAAAATCACGGAGTGACTTGTCACTCCGTGGGTTTGTTTCTATCTGACATGGAAGGATTTGAAGGACGAGCGGCACAGAGAAAACGTCCGGTGGACGTTTTCGAGGGCGAGCGACCAAGTCGCGTGGCGCGGCGCGACCTAATCCTGTCATTCCGACCACCGCACAAACGCACACATACTTGGAAGCATAGCTCAGCTGGTTAGAGTACTTGCTTGACATGCAAGGGGTCACTGGTTCGATTCCAGTTGTTTCCACCACCTAAAACCATCGCCAAGGCGATGGTTTTTTCGTAAGCGGAAACGGTGTTGACCACAGAGTTGACCGCTTATGGAAAGTAGATTATTATACAGCACTTCCCCTCGCTTAATGAAATACAAATTTTGAAAGACTGACTATTTTTTGTCAGTATTTTTCTGTGCCTTTACTTGAATAATTTTTCGAAATATATTGACAAAGCACTCGGACTAAAGTATAATAAAACCATGCTAGGTAAACTTAGCGTACTATTATCAGCAAATACAACTGTTGATAAAAAAGAAGAACGAGATATTGAGATGAATGTAGGAGGTATAAATAACAATGAGTTGTTTTGATGTTAAAGGCTATGTAGCCTCACTTACCGACGAGGAGCTTTGCGGTGAGGTGCTTTGCTGGCAGTTCAGTGAAAATATGACGGACGAAGAGCTTGTTTCGTCAATAAGAAAAAATAAGATATCAAGCTTTTTTGCAAACGGCTATTATACGCCTGAACGGATAAGCTTTATTAGATCAGCAGTAAAAGAAAATTCAAAATCGCCGTGCCTTGTTGCGACAGATGTTGAATGTGGACCGCTGCTTTATCCTGAGCTTAAAAACTATTCGATCAGCATGATGAATTTGGGGGCTTCGTGCGCCCCGTCGCTTGCCTTCGAAATTGGAAAATACACTGCGAGACTTACTCGCTCGCTCGGAATCCATATGCCCCTGTCTCCCGTTATTGATATCAATTTTAATCCGAACAACCCCATCACCAATACAAGATCTGCGGGAGATACGCCCGATGTCGTAGTTTCGGCAGCTGTAGAATACGGACGCGGCATGCGAAGTGAAGGACATCTTGTAATGGTCCCGAAGCATTTTCCGGGTGACGGAGTCGACGATAAAAACCAGCATTTAACAACAACGGTTAATTCTCTCTCAAAAGAAGAATGGATGGATAGCTACGGCAAAGTATACAAGCAGGTAATAGCCGATGGAGCTGAATCCATAATGGTTGGCCACATCGCACTTCCGTGGTGCGATCCTACGTTGGACGAAAGCGGCTTCTATATGCCCGCAACGCTCTCAAAACCGCTTATGACAGGACTTCTCAAGGGTGAACTCGGCTTTGACGGTTGTATAATATCAGATGCCTTGAGTATGGTCGGAGTTTCCGCAAGAATTCCGATTGAACGAGTCAGCGTTGAGTTTTTACGTGCAGGCGGAGATCTCGTTCTTTTCCCCGAAAAAGACGACCACGCGAGAATTCTTGAAGCACTTCATTCAGGATATCTCGAAAGAGAACGCCTTCTTGATGCCGCAGAGCGCGTCGTAAAGATGAAGGTAAAGCTCGGATTGTTTGATGAAAAAGAATACAGCGCCTCGGAAGACGATGTTGAAAAAATGAAGGAGCTTCTTTCAAAAGCAGCAAAGAAAAGTATTACCGTTGTCAAAAACATTGACGGAATTTTACCTTTCAGAGCGGAAAAGGGCAAAAAGGTTCTGGCAATATCTCTCACCGCAGGGGAGAAAAATTCTTCTCACGACGAGTTTCCAACCCTTGCAAACGAGCTTGAAAACCGCGGATTTGAGGTTATAAGAATGACGAATCCGAGCCATTACATAGTCGAAGGAGTAATAGACAGCGTAGATGCCGTTTTCATTTCCTCTTATATTGATACCAGCCCAAGCAACTGTACCGGCAGCAGTCTGCGCCTCGGATGGAATAACATTATGGCATTTTGGCGCGGATGCGTTTTCAGATGTAAAAAAGTTATATTCTTATCATTCGGCGACCCCTATAAAATTATCGGTCTTCCCTTTTTGAAGACGTATGTGAATGCCTATAATAATTCGGAAATTTCGATAAAAACAGCACTTAATGTTTGCTTCGGAGAAGAAAAAGCCACGGGGGTATCACCGGTTAAGCTTACACAATACTGATACCCGAGTTGCTTAGCCAAAAATGGCTGAAATAATAAAACCGCATCCGGCAGGATACCGAAATATCCTGCCGGATGCGGTTACTTATTAAATTAATATGCGCATCAGAATTTTGTCTTTACATACTCACAGTTTATCAGCTTTTCTGCGAGCATTCCCTTGTTGAAGTAGTAATGATTTGCGGCTTCGTAACCGAAGGACGGATTTTTTGACATCAGTCCGTACATCATAAGCGCAAGCTCTTCATCTTCACATACAATCTGCGAGAGAAGTTCTTTATTACCACTATCACGCTCGATTATGAATTTTGTCTGTAAATAGGACGAGCGGAACAGAGCATATCCTCCATATGCCATCTGCTTAAACTCACAGTCAGGCATGTTATCGATAAGCTTAAGTGCCTCGCCCCATTTTTCGCTGAGAGCTTTGAGTTGATTTACATATACGTCAAGGGGATATATATCGCGCCAGGTTTCGATATCGTCAAACGCATAGCATGTCATAGTTGCATTTACGCCCGATGGCTCTGCGTAAAGAAGGTTTGCGGGACCGGAGTTCTGAGGCCCGTAGTAAAGAGTACGCAGACTGTTCGGAAACTCACGGAAGGCTTCAGAAAATCCCTTTGCCGCTGCCTTGACGGTCTCGGCATACTCTCCGTATTCTGATTTGAGCAGAGCATCGTAGCGCGCCTCGTCAGGATTGGAGAGACATTCGGACGCAACCTTAAGATTGAATGAGGGCGCGCCGCCAAGAGTCCAGCTGAGCATAAGGTGCTTGACGCCTGTTTTTCTGAGAGCAGTCATATGCTCGCGAAGCAGATCATATACCGGAAGGGTCGGAACCGTGCTGCATTCCCATGTGCAGTTGACCTGAACCTTTGCGCAGACCTCGCGCCCCGATTCCAAAGCCGCTTTCCATTGTGCTTTTGCAAAATCAGACGGGCCGGGAATGGACATACTGTAGTCTCGGATTTTCCCACTAACACCCCCGACAGTGAATTCCTTTCCGCCCTCGCTTACGCTCTGGATTATGATATCCTTTGGAAGCATGCGAATACATTCGAGGATTTCCTCGTCACTCATGCAGAGGTTCCATGCCCATGTCCACGCGATAAGCTTGATTTTAGGATCAACAGCCCTGATTCCGTCACGAATCGCGCAGATCACATCGGCAACAAGCTTGCTTCCCGGAATATCGGCACACCTCGGACATACGGTTCCTACATTTGTGGATTTGCAGTGAGTAAGGTTTTCCGAGGCTGTTATCGTCAAGAAGCCGTAAATGCCGGGAACGGCACGACACAGCTCTGAAACAGCATTTCTCAGATACTCGAGTATGCATGGATTGCTTGTACATAACGCGCCGTAAAGCCTTGAATGTGAAACTTTTCCAAGAAGCTCGGGATGCTTGTCAAAGAAAGCGAGCGGCATGCATCTTGGTTCGTTAAGATAAGCAATAATCTTGATGTTATATTTATCAGCACGCTCAATGAGCTGGTTCAGACGCTCACGGCGTTTCTCATAGTTCACTGAATAGCTTTCATCAAATGGGAATGGTACGAGTTGATACAGCACGATTGGAAGCCAGATGGCATTCACTCCTGCTGCTTGATATTTTTTGAGCATTGAGTCAGGATATGAAATTGATATATCCTGATCAAGAACATTGGAGTATAAACCGCAGAATGAATAGATTATCCTGAGATCCTCTTCCGGAAGTGACGGTGCTGCGGAAGAATCATCCTTACCGAAGAAGTCAAAGGGAGCAGCTCCGGTGAACAGGTCGTAGAAATGAGCTGTTACCAACTGTTTGATTTTCTGAAGCATTTCGGTTTGCTCTGCAGACAGCGGCTCGGGACGTACCGGCTCACAGTACGGCTTGCAGCTGCCGAGCTTGAGGCTGAGAAAGTCGTCATTTGCCAGAACCGTCGCAAGTCGGTTAGAATCCCAGTCGAGAGCAAGCAAAAGCTGATCATACGGAAGAATATGCCAAAGATTTCTAAGGGTGGTTATGTATCCACGCTCATCCCAGCCGGCATTATGAATCTGTGGCGGAAGCCCCATATCTGCGGCAGTTCTGATGATCGTTTCTTCATCAACTCCGAGAGAAATTGCAATACGTTCACTCGAAACGGTTTCCCACATACGGAAAACCGCGGCATGAAAACGGCTCGGAAAATGCTCCAGAGGCTGAAGCGGAACATTTTCAACTGCAGGAAGATTTTTGTAAGTCATTTTTCGTTTTCTCCTTTAAATAAATTGCCTTGGGGAAGTATATATTTTATAAAATTATATACCGTATTTCAGATTACTATCTCAAACTGCTCTTCGGGGGCAAGATCAACTACCGTGCAATCGTTAGCATATGTGCACTCGGGAAGAATTATCATAGCTGTAAGCTGATCCTTCGTAGCCGGAAGCGGCGCAAGATGCCATATTGCCGCGTTCATCTTGACAAGAGTGTGCTTCGGCACAATAAATGCCTTGGCAAGGTCAGTCACAACAGTACCGGCAGAGGCAGGTGCTACATGAAGAATCATATCATCATCAAGCGGAAGAATCATCTCCCATGTTGTGGTATGATATTCTTGCTGAGTTATTATCATCTTTTCGGGTTTCTTTACGGTGATCGGAGAAAAACCAATTCTGTGATTGCTGTCAGCGCATACGCGATCCGGATAGAATTTGTGAAGCTCGCCGCACAGAGCATATCCGTCCGGTGCCTCAAAGTTGTAGAACTGTCCGAACGGCGCGAACTGCTCGTGAGTAAGCGGAATGGCATTGATTTTTTTCATAGCATAAACCCCCATAAAATTTTATTATTTGCAGTATAGCATAAATCTGAATATTTGTCAATAGGATTTTTTGATTACACAAAATTCTTATGCATAACATAGATATTAAAACAAAAACCACCGTTAAACGGTGGTTTTTGATCTGTATAATTTTATACCAAGCCTGCCTTTTCATCGCGTGCAAACGCCCCTCTACTCTATGTCTCGCATCGCATAAATTCATATGCATTATATACCGCATAGAACCGCACAGATTTTTTGTCAGGCAATTTTAAGATAGTAATTGGCAATTATCTCTCTGATTTTTATTTATCCAAGAACCTCAATTAAACTTCACATCATAAGTAAGCCTACCCTTAGCAGGATACTCACCGGCAAGAACATCAAGTGCGTAGAGAGTATTATCAGGTGAGCATGTGCCGATTATAACACGTGGGAAATGCGGGAGATCCTCAAAAATATACGGATTTCCGAAATGAACGACCGTCGATATGCGGTTAGTTATCTGAAGCGCTTCCATAAGCGTGATTATACGTGAGGTGAGGCATTCTCTGCCTAAATACGCACAGCTTCTGAAGAATGTAATAAATACAACATCCTCACAGTTCTCTGCACCTCTGAGTACACGCATGTTTTCAGTCACGCTCGGGAATTGGCTGATCATTGTGAACTCAGAGTTGGGATAAAGCTCCTTCAATCTGTCCGCTATACTAAGCGGTCTGTACCACTCTCGACTGAAGGTATCAACCTCGGCTCGATTGTTTATATCGACCGTGGTTTCGGTAAGTATTGCAAAATAGTGTTTTCCATCGCGCGAAAGTGCTGCCGGTATTCCCTCGTCAACCTTTGCAAAAACAGAATCACGATTGATCTTGTCAAAATCGTCGAGATCCTTCTCGGTAAGCTCCGTATACTTCGGCTGTGCAAGCGTTTTGTGCTGTGCCTCTAAAACACGTCTGACCGCCTCGTCAAGACGCTCATCGGATATAAGGCCCTCATCATAAGATTTGCACATAGCATCGTATGCCTCGTGGTGATCAAGCGTCCACGCAAGCGCAATGTCATTTCCGTTTCCGACTGAAAGTCCAATGCCTCGTTCTCTTCCGAATTTTGCAACTATTCCGTGCATAGAAAGCGCGTCTGTTACCGCAAAGCCGTCAAAGCCCTGATCGCGGATAATTCCGATAACCTTTTTGGAAAGGCTTGCGGGGTATTCGGGATCTATGTTTACATAACGCGAATGGCGTGTCATAATTCCGTCGAGAAGTCCCTCTTTCATGAGAGCGAGATAGGGATAAAGATTATAATCAAGCAATTCTTCGACGGTTGACTCTGACAGAGCCTCTGCCATATGTGAATCGATAGCACCCGCAGCGCCTTCGCCGGGGTAATGCTTTCCTACGGTCAAAACGCCGCCGTCGTGCATACCTCTTGCTTCGGCTATTGCAAGCTTCGCCGCCTTCTCCTTGTCGTTGCCATAGGAACGGATATTGGTGCCAACCATGCATCTGCCTTCAGCGAGGTCAATCACGGGGTCGCAGACTACATTGTAACCAAGTTTTCGAGCAGTTATCGCCGTTACCTTGCCGAAGATATACGCGGCTTCTTCCCTGTCAACCATTCCGAGCGCATTATGTCTGCCTATTGTACGATCATTTCCAATGCCGCTTTCCGCATCACACATAACGAGAATCGGATAGTCTGCGGCTTCCTTGATCCTATCTATCTTAGCCTTTGCCACATCAAGATGATCCTCATCGTAATTCACCCATACGGCACCGACCGCGTGCTCTTTAATAAGCTCGATCACATAATCAAGCTGCTCGGGTGCAGCCTCTCTGAAAATTGTTGCGATTGTTACAAATCCGAGTTTTTGACGTGTGCTGAGCTCTTCAAGCTTTAATTCTCTCATAAAACATTACCTCACGATTATTTTGCCGAAGCCAAATTTTGCTTCAAAGATATTATAGCACAATAAAATTTTTTGTCAATAGATATTAATGTTTTTTTATTAATACTTTTTTCGGTTTTTCCGCACTCGGGAAATCGGCTTTGACAATTTCTACGATCTGTGTTATAATCATTATAGAAGCTGGCTTAGAGGTATTTGTCTGATCACTTGTATCGGGGATTGCCTCCATGAGATCAGCTTCTATTTTCAAAAAAAAACACGTGCCGCACAAAACGGCACGCAAATGACACTATACTTTTCCCAATTCATATAACGCATCGGAAAGACGCGCGAAATCCTCAAGCGTTAAGCGCTCGCCACGGATGGAAGGCTCAAGCCCTGCCTTTGCTATCGCTGTAGCTATTCCCTCTCGCCCGAGCGAGGAAAATTCAGTGGAAAGCGAGTTCGCAAGCGTTTTTCTGCGCTGTGCAAATGCACCTCGGATAGTTTTAAATAAAGTCCCCTCGTCAAGCACCGTAACAGGCGGCTGCTTATAGAGCGTAATGCGTATAACGGCTGAGTCGACCTTCGGTGCAGGCAGAAAACATCCTGCAGGAACGGTGAAAAGCCGCTCGGTCTTACCGTAATAAGCAAGCGATGCGGTGATCGCGCCGTACTCGGAATCGCCCGCCGGAGCGGTCAATCGCTGTGCTACTTCCTTTTGTATCATAACAGTGATAGTCTCAAAAGGAAGACGCGATTCAACAAGCTTCATAAGTATCGGAGTAGTGATATAATACGGCAGATTAGCCGCCACGGAAACATTCATGCCTGCCGAAAGAAATTCGCGTTCAATAAGCTCATCAAGGTCGGTTTTCATCACGTCCTGATTGATGACCGATGTATTATCAAAATCCGAGAGAGTTTCGTCGAGTATCGGCATAAGCGCGGTATCAATTTCGAGCGCTACTACCTTGTCGGCACGCTCGGCAAGCTCGCGCGTCAACGTACCAATTCCGGGACCGATTTCAAGGATGCCAAGCGGTGCATCATCGTGACGCATGCACGCGGCAGCCGCTATCTTCACGGGCACCAGCGGATTTATAAGGAAGTTCTGACCGAACTTTTTCTGAAATGAAACACCGTGCCGCGACATTATTTCGCGTATGGTAGAAAGGTCTGTAAGTCTCATATATTCTCCAAATCCCTGCGCACGCAAAAAGTTGAATTTTTTCACATACGACTATTGACAAATCAAGTCAAATCGGGTATAATATTAGTGTTGTCTATATTGTACCATATTTCTTCAAGTATTGCAACACTTAATTTAAAAATATGCTGGTGTGGCGCAGGGGTAGCGCAATTGATTCGTAATCAATAGGCCGAGGGTTCAAATCCCTCCACCAGCTCCAAAATAGCTTTGGTTTTCACCAAAGCTATTTTTTTATATTTTACGGTCGTCCGCCCCCGA
>JAZRAB010000084.1:0-4158 GCA_045634345.1 Candidatus Flemingiibacterium sp.
CTCGTGACGTTCCCCTCTGCCGTGCAAGCACGGCAGAGGTCGTCTCCCCGAGCCGCGTTTGCGCGCGGCGGAGGGCGTTCCCCCGAACCGTAAGCGAGGAGGCACCCCACACAAAATAAATTTTTGGAGCAACTGAAATG
The DNA here is from genome assembly GCA_045634345.1 of Candidatus Flemingiibacterium sp. Lineage (GTDB taxonomy): Bacteria > Bacillota > Clostridia > Oscillospirales > CAG-272 > Flemingiibacterium. Next base: position 141 of record JAZRAB010000084.1, read on the forward strand.
AAAACTGCTTATACTAACGCAAAAATATACAACACCGAGAAGCGTGCCTTCGAAAATGGCACACTCTATGTCGAGGACGGTATCATAACCACCCCCTGCACGCCCGACAATACCGTTGACTGCGGCGGCGCCTATATGATGCCCGGACTTGTGGACGTCCACTCTCACGGCAGAATCAATATCGACGGCGGCAGTGCGACTGCCGACCAGCTCTGCGAGCTTGCAAAATCGTACGCAGCAGCCGGCACTACCTCTATTATGGTAACATTCATGTCCGTCCCGCTTGAATGGTACGCTCCCGCAATCGACAGCACTGTTGAGGCAAAGACTCGCCAGGACAAGGAGGTTGTCGGCGCAAACATCCTCGGAATCCATTTCGAGGGACGTTATATCAACGTAAAGAAAAAAGGCGCGCATCAGCCAAAGGATATCGCTCCGCTTTCTGCCGCTGAGCTTACCGCTCATGTTGAACGCATGAAATCGGGCGACTCCACTCTGAAGCGCTTCCACATAACCTGCGCACCCGAGCTTGAGGGCGGTGAGGAATTTGTAAAGACCGCCGCATCTCTCGGCGTGACCGTCGGTATCGGTCACAGCAACGCGACATTTGATGAGTGTATGACCGCGATAAAATGGGGAGCGAAATCGTTCACTCACCTCTATAACGCGATGTCTCCCTTGTCTCACCGTGAGCCGGGATGCGTCGGAGCAGGACTTGTATCCGATGCATACGCAGAGCTTATCTGCGACGGCTATCATGTCGATCCCGCAGTCGTAAAAATCACACATCTCACAAAGCAGCCCGACAAGTTGGTGCTTGTCACCGACTCTATCCCTGCGGCGGGTATGCCGCTCGGCGTTTATAAAATGGGAGACTCAACGTGCGATACGCGAAATGGCAAGGTCGGTCTGCTTCCCGACGGCGTGACCATCAACGGAAGCATTCTCGATATGTTTACCGCCTTGAAGAATTTCATGAGCTTCACCGGAATATCGCTTGAAGATGCTATTCCGTATGCCACAATTAACCCCGCACGTATGGTCGGAGCAGATGACGATGCAGGCTCGCTTGAGGTTGGCAAGTTTGCAGATTTCGTCCTGCTTTCGGATGACAAGCGGAGTATCGCAAGCGTCTACGTGCGCGGCGTGAAGCAGAAGTAATCAGCACCCCCATATTTTAAGAAATCAAGGAGGTCAATGCAATGTGCAATTGTAAAGATCACAGCAAAGGAAAATTTTACATCACCACCGCCATCGCGTATGGCTCGGGTAAGCCGCATATCGGCAACACCTATGAGGTCATAATGACCGATGCCATCGCTCGCCGCAAGCGTCAGGAGGGATACGACGTATTCTTCATGACCGGCACGGACGAGCACGGCATGAAAATAGAAAATCTCGCAAAGGATAAGGGCGTTTCCCCCAAAGAATACGTTGATGCAACAGCCGAGATAATCAAGAGCATCTGGGACGGTGTCGGCGCGTCTTACGATAAGTTTATCCGCACCACCGACGACTATCACGAGGAAACTGTCGCAAAGGTATTTAAGAAGCTCTACGAGCAGGGCGATATCTATAAAGGCTCCTACGAGGGCTGGTACTGCGTCCCCTGCGAGTCCTTCTTCACCGATACGCAGGCGGTTGACGGCAAGTGCCCCGACTGCGGCCGTCCCGTTGAAAAGGCGAATGAGGAAGCTTACTTCTTCAGAATGAGCAAATATCAGGATAAGCTTCTCAAATTCATCGAGGAAAATCCCGATTACATCGAGCCGGAGCTTCGCAAGAAGGAAATGGTCAACAACTTCTTAAAGGCAGGACTTCAGGACCTCTGTGTTTCGCGCACCTCATTCAAATGGGGTATTCCGGTCGATTTTGATAACAAGCACGTCGTTTATGTATGGCTCGACGCGCTCTTCAACTACGCAACCGGAGTCGGTCTGCGCCTTGATGATGAGGGCAATATCGTTCCAAATGAGGAATTTAGCAAGTGGTGGCCCTGTGATGTTCACGTTATCGGCAAGGACATCATGCGCTTCCACTCGATTTACTGGACAATATTCTTAATGGCACTCGGACTGCCGCTTCCAAAGAAGATCTTCGGTCATCCGTGGTTCAACTTCGGTGCGGATAAGATGTCGAAATCGAGGGGCAACGTAATTTATGCGGACGATCTCGTTAAGCGCTTCGGTCTTGACGGCGTGCGCCACTACTGCCTCGCGGAGATGCCCTACGCATCCGACGGAAGCATCACCTATGATGCAATAATCGCGCGCTATAACGCCGATCTTGCAAACAATCTCGGCAATCTCGTAAGCCGCACTCTTGCGATGACGCACAAATATTTTGGCGGCACCGTGCAGGAACCGAATACTCCTGATGCGCTCGATGACGAGCTTCGTGCGGAGTGTGCCGCGACTGTCAAGGCAGTCGCCGATAACATGGACACTTTCCACATTGCAGATGCATCCGATGCTATATTTGCACTGCTCCGCCGTGCTAATAAGTATATCGATGAAACCGCTCCGTGGGTGCTTGCAAAGGACGAGGCGGCGAAGCCGAGACTCGGCACGGTGCTCTACAATCTGCTCGAAGTTATCCGTATCAGTGCGGTGCTTCTCGAGCCGTTCATGCCAACAACATCCGCAGCGATCCTCGATCAGCTTGCCGCAGATGCGCGCAGTCTCGATTCTGTAAACGAGTTCGGCGGACTCAAGTCCGGCACCGCCGTTGCAGAGGCAAAACCGCTGTTCGCCCGCATCGACGAAGCAAAGATGCTTGCAGAGATAGAAGCCGAACGTGAGGCGGCAATGAAAGCAAACGCACCGATTGAAAAGCCCGAGGGATGCGCAATTATCGGCTTTGACGACTTCATGAAGGTCGAGCTTCGCACAGCACAGGTCATCGCCTGCGAACCGGTCAAAAAGGCAAAGAAGCTGCTTTGCTTGCAGCTTGATCTCGGATATGAGAAGCGTCAGGTGGTATCGGGCATCGCGCAGTTCTACAAGCCCGAGGACCTCATCGGCAAAAAGCTCATCATGGTTGCTAATTTAGCTCCCGCAAAGCTTTGCGGCGTTGAGTCGAACGGTATGATCCTCGCATCAGGTGAGGAGACTGTCCGCGTGGTCTTCCTTGATCCTGAAACGCCCCTTGGTGAGAGAGTAAGATAATGAATTTTGATTTCCACCCGTCGCGGGAGCTGCCGATATTCGACACGCACGCGCACTATAACGATGAGCGTTTTGCGACTGAATGTGACGGCGGCAAGGACGAAGTTCTTGCCGCTCTCTTCTCGCAGAATGTGCGTTTCGTCGTAAACGCCGGCACAAGCATCGCCGGCTCACGCGAATGTATCGCTATAGCAGAAAAATATCCGCGCGCCTATGCCACCGCAGGCATACACCCCGGTGACATATGTGAGGACATCGACCTTGAAAAAACGATGAACGAGCTTCGGGACTTGCTCGCCCACCCGAAGGTACGGGCGCTCGGTGAGATAGGACTCGATTACCACTACGACGAGCCGCCGCGAGAGGTGCAGAAGCAGTGGTTTCGCCGTCAGCTTGAGCTTGCACGCGAATTAAAGATGCCCGTGGTTATCCACGACCGTGACGCGCACGGAGATGTCATGGACATTCTGCGCGATTTTCCCGAAGTGACGGGAGAGTTTCACAGTTTCTCTGCGAGCGCCGAGATAGCACGGCAGCTCGTAAATCGCGGCTGGTACATCTCGTTTTCGGGCGTTATTACCTTCAAAAACGCCGCGAGACTTGCCGAAATCGTCCCGACCGTACCGCTCGAGCGCGTGATGATCGAGACGGACGCGCCGTATCTTGCGCCGGTCCCCTACCGTGGCAAGATGAACCATTCGGGACTGATGGAATACACCGCCGTCCGCGCCGCCGAGCTGTACGGTATCACACCGGAAAAATTCTGCCGCCGGGCATACGAGAACTCATGCCGATTCTTCGGCATCGACGGATAAACGCAAAGCCTTCCCCACGGGGAAGGCTTTTGTGCT
>JAZRAB010000085.1:0-1579 GCA_045634345.1 Candidatus Flemingiibacterium sp.
CGCCTTATTAAGATGAAGACCGAAAACGGCTTAGAGAGCATCAATGTAAGTCATATTATTTGTTCCGAGGCGCACGATCACTATCAATACGTCACAATGTATAATGGCACACAGATCAAGATAAGAATGACCGTCACGGAGCTGTTTACGATGCTAAGCGGATACGGCGGATTTATCCGTATCGGTAGCGCTTATATTATCAATCTGAGGCACGTTAAGAACGTATCTCGGACAGAGGTGTGCCTATATAACGATGTAAGTATTCAAATTCCCAGAGGAAAGCATGCAGAAATCAAGAATGCTTTTTGGAATTTCCAGTACGAAGGACAGGAGTAAAGTACGTATGCACGGAACGATTATAGAATTTCTACTTTTGCTTATAGCACACTCTGCTGCCGGAATCTATTCCTCTACCCTTAAATACAGCAAAAGGATCACTTATATCATTTGGGCCACTTGGGTTGTCATTCAAACAGAACTTCTGCTACTCACGGAATACGTGCTGACAAATTGGACATTTCAATTCTTATCCGGATTTCTCCTTCCGCTTGTCTGTCAGTACGCGATATTCATTATAACCACAAAAGGAAAGCTTACACAAAGAATTTTTACCATATTGACCTATTCGATCTTCTTCTGCATAGTCATGTCTATGTTCACCGTCATTCGCGGAACGTTCCAGAGCTTGCATTGGTCGTTGATCACGCTCATTCAAGCGGTTTTGCTTGCGGTTATCGTTTTCTATTTCCTTCGTTACGTTTGCCCATTGTGCCGCTCGGCATCAAAGAACATAACTAAAGGTTGGATACAGCTCATTTTTGCAAATATCGTTTTTATCATCACCATCGTATTGTCTTCTGTATTCCCGGTGCGACTTACAAGCTTTAATGATCCTGCGTTTATCACCTTTGTATTTTTGAGCATTTCAATTATGGCGGTCTATCCGGTTATTTTCAAAAGCATTAACAACATGTCAGAAGCCGCCGAGAAAAAAGAGGTGGAAACGCAAAATAAGCTGCTCGTCGCACAGATCGAAGCCGAAACGGCACAGCTTGCTGCAGACAGCCAGGCAAGGCACGACCGACGCCATCACAATCTTGTTCTGCTTGAATTTGCAAACAATAATGATATTGAAAGCGTAAGAGAATATCTCACGAACCTTGTAGATAGTGACAGCGAGGTATGGGGCGACGTGCGGTACTGTGAGAATATGACGGTAAACACGGTGCTTACCGTGTACGAAAGACGCGCAAAGGAAAACGGCATTTCGGTCAACATTTCCGCTAAGGCGAGCCGCGAGCTTTCGGTTTTGCCCCAGGATCTCGTCATCGTAGTAGCCAATCTCTTTGAAAACGCTATTCACGCTACGTCAAAGCTTAAAGCCAAGAACAAGCATATTGATATTTATATCAAGGATAGCGCGCAACGGTTACTCATAAAAGTGGAAAATCCCTGCCGTGCGAGCCTCACCTTTGATGAAACGCTTTACGGTGTCGGTATTCGCTCTGTGATATCCACTACGAATAAGTATGAAGGCATGTATGATTTCACCGCCGAGGACGGAATTTTCTCTGCGAAG
>JAZRAB010000086.1:0-7826 GCA_045634345.1 Candidatus Flemingiibacterium sp.
TACGGTAATGCGTACTGCACCTTCCCACAGACCGGCTATTCAAAGGACGTAGGAAGCGTCAGCGAGCCGGGACACACATACAAATGTGCCGCTTCGCACGCATGGGAAACGATAAACACTCTTGCTCTGCGCGTACAGATAATCGATGAATATTTCGGTAACTTTACCGCGAAATTCACCTTTGACGGCGACAGCGTCAAGCTGTCTATGGAAAAGGCGGCTGAGGACTTCCTTGAGGAGTACCAAGGTGAAGCCGTCGGTAAAAAGGCATAAAGAATATCGGGAAGCAGATTGATGCTCTTAGGCTAATTTATTCCAATTTTTCGTAAACCTTAATATTCCGCTCATTTTACCGTGCGATGTTTTGACAACTGATAAACAGCCAGATATAATTGAAGCAGTAACTTTTTCGGAGGACTATATTTATGTTCACAGCGACAACACCCGAGCGTACCGGTATTGACAGTGCACATATCCGCGCGTTTATGGAAACGCTTGAAAATCACCACCTTGCGACTCATTCCATCATTATCGCCCGTGGGAATGATATACTCTTCGAGCACTATAGAGCTCCTTTCCACAAGGATTTCTGTCACCGTATATATTCATCCACCAAGAGCTTCACTTCAATAGCTGTCGGCTTTGCCGAACAGGATGGGCTTCTCAATATTAATGACAAGCTCTGCAAGTACTTCCCGAAGGAAAGCGATGGCGTTACAAATCCGGACATCCTTGATCTCACCATACGCAATCTTCTTATGATGAGAACCGCGGGCAGACCGTCCAACTGGTTTGATGCACGTGTCGATGACCGCGTTGCCCACTATTTCAAGAACAGAGTCGATACACGCAGACCGGACACCGCATGGGAATACGACAGTAACGGTTCGTTCATCCTCTGCGCACTCGTCGAGCGAGTTACCGGCAAGGACTTCATGGAATATATGCGCGAAAAATTCCTTGACCGCATCGGCTTCTCAACGGAAGCGAAGTGCCTTAAGTGCCCCGGCGGACATTCATGGGGAGATTCTGCTATCCTCTGTACAGCGCGCGACTTCCTCGCCGCAGCTCGTTTTATGATGAACGGGGGAAGTTGGGAAGGCGAGCAGCTTCTCAATGAGGACTATGCACGTGCCGCTACCGCTAATCTCACGGAAAGCGCAGAAGGCGATGTAACCAGCATAAGAACTCAGGGCTACGGATATCAATTCTGGCGCTCACACGGCAACGGATTTGCATTCCGCGGTCTCGGATCAAATATTGCCATCTGTGATTTTGATACAGACCTCATCCTCGTTGTAAATGGAGATACGCAAAATCACCCGGAAGAAGGGCATCCTGATGATATCTACGCTAATGCATTCTATCAGCTTATAGTAAACAATGCCGGCGATCCCCTGCCCGACTCCGAGGCTTATGACGATCTTCAGACATATGTAAAATCGCTTCGACTTGCCGAAGCAGTGGGCGATCCAAGCTCCAGCACCGAGAAAACGATAAACGGTGTTGAGTACATACTCAACGAAAACCCGATGGGCATCACACGATTTAAGCTTACCTTCGATACAAAGGGCGGCTGCTTTGACTACACAAACGCACAGGGACACAAGCAGATCACCTTCGGCAGACGCGGTTACGGTAATGCGTACTGCACCTTCCCACAGACCGGCTATTCAAAGGACGTAGGAAGCGTCAGCGAGCCGGGACACACATACAAATGTGCCGCTTCGCACGCATGGGAAACGATAAACACCCTTGCTCTGCGCGTACAGATAATCGATGAGTACTTCGGTAACTTTACCGCGAAATTCACCTTTGATGGAGACAGCGTTAAGCTTACCATGAAAAAGGTAGCCGAGGACTTCCTTGAGGAGTACCAAGGTGAAGCCACCGGTAAAAAAGCATAAAAAAGATATCCGCTACAAAGCGGATATCTTTTTTATATAGTAAAACAGCTGCACGCTTAGCGCGGCTACGCATAGGGATGTTATCCCGATATAGCCGTCCGGGGTATAGGAGATATGGAGAAATCCATATCTCCTATCGCTTTTTGTGGGAATTTTGCCGTCAGACCTTGCTTATTCGATCTCTGTTGTATCCTTTTTCGTTATCCTTTTTGACAGCCGGTCGCTAAAGCTGCCCGTCCTTGGCGGGTATGGTAGGAGCTTTACGTTAATAACCCATGCAATCGTGACACCGATGATGGTCTGAACAGCACGCATAATGGAATAGAGATACACACTGCTCTCGAAATGGCTGAGCATTAAGATTATGTAAATGGCGGCAGCCAGACCGCAATAGACCCGGCACTTGGCCAATTCTGCCACGCATAGAACCAGCAAGGTTCCCACCATCAGAATAATGATCTGTGACCACACAGTCAGATTCGGCGTCATCATCGGCTTGATCAGGTCATATAAGAGCATAAACGGAAGTCCGAGGATAATCGCGGTGAATGTTGCCTTAATACGCATTTTTCCGTAGTCCCTGGTCTTTTCGGAGTTTTCCCGGATCTCGATCAATCCGTAGATGTAGATGAAAATCGGGTGTATTTCCAATTCCGGCAGGAATATCCGCAGGATTTGCCATAGACAGAAGCCTACAAAGATTGCCAGAATACTTTTCATCTTCCGCATTCCAATATGAGGATGAAAATTGTGTCCGTCCGGATTATGCTGTGTAATAAGCGGCATACTCGCCCCTCCTTCCATTCAGATGAGCCACCATGATCGGTTCTCCTACGGTCGCTTTTGCATCTCCCGAACTGTGCATCTGTAAATAGTTTATCACATCTGGGGTTATTTGTCAACGCTTCGCGACCAACTCCCCAAATACGGCAGCGAAGCTTTACATTATTGCTCACGAAATGATTCGCCGACTTGAAGGAGTAACCTCCGCATTATCGCTTCGCGCCCATCGCCGTCGCGCTCATAACTCAAAGCGAAGATGCATCTTCGGCTCTCGAAATAAGTTAAGACGAAAACCGCACCACAAGTGGGCGTTTCGTTTCAATTGGCAAGTCAGCCCCCAAATATATCATCTGCAAAAACCTATAATTTTTGCCGATATATCTTTACCGATTTGTGCATTGCTTTCTGTTTCCAACCTTGCTTACGGGAGTCAAGCACAAGAAGCTTATCGGTCGTAAAAAAATAATATGAATAGAGAAAAATCGCAGAACTCATTTATGAATCCTGCGATTTTTGTGCTCTCAATCGGTTGCTTTAGATAACATCCTTATTCGGATGCACGCTTAAGCGTGCAGCTGTTTTTATTTAATTCAACCTGCGACAGTATCAGCGCCGATGATGGATACATCTTCCGCCTTATCGACCTCAATACTGCGGTAACACTCCATACCGGTACCGGCAGGAATAAGCTTACCGATAATAACATTTTCCTTAAGTCCGAGCAGATTGTCAACCTTACCCTTGATAGCCGCTTCGGTGAGTACCTTGGTGGTCTCCTGGAAGGATGCCGCCGACAGGAAAGAATCCGTAAGAAGTGCCGCCTTGGTGATACCGAGAAGCACGGGCGAGCCGACTGCGAGACGAAGTGTAGTCTCTCCTGCATCGATACGCTTCTGAACTTCAGCGTTCTCAGCTGCAAGCTCGTTGAGGTCAACCACGCTTCCTGCAAGCAGGGTGGTGTCTCCCGCATCCTCAATTCTAGTCTTTCTCGTCATCTGACGGGCAATAACCTCAATGTGCTTATCGTTAACCTCAACCGACTGCAGACGGTAAACCTTCTGTACCTCGCGGATGATGTAGTCGTAAGCAGCGTCAAGTCCGTTGATGCGGAGAATATCGGTAGGACAGATCGAACCCTCGGTAAGAGGCTGACCGGCCGCTACTTCCTGACCGTCCTCGATAACTATACGTGTACCGAACGGGATCGGGTATGCTACATCCTCGACCTCGCCGCCAGCGCTAACAACGATCGTTCTCATGCGCTTGTTTTCGGTGATGCGTGCAACACCGGAAATCTCGGAAACGATTGCAGTCTTTTTCGGTCTGCGAGCCTCGAAAAGCTCCTCGACTCGGGGAAGACCTTGAGTAATATCGGCTCCCGCAACACCGCCTGTATGGAATGTACGCATCGTAAGCTGTGTACCCGGCTCACCGATAGACTGTGCGGCGATGATACCGACTGCCTCACCGACATTGACCGGCTTCGAGGAAGCGAGGTCTGAACCGTAGCAGTGCGAGCAAACGCCGTGCTTTGCTTTACATTCGAGAATAGTTCTGATGAGTACCTTTTCAATTCCTGCCGCAACAATTGCATCCGCTAGATCATCGGTGATCATAGTGTTATCGGGAACGATAACCGCGCCGGTCTCGGGATGTACAACATCGCCGATTACGAAGCGTCCGATAAGACGGTCACGCAGAGGCTCAATAACCTCGTTGCCGTCCATGATCTTCGATACCCAAATACCCTTGCGAGTACCGCAGTCGTCCTCGCGGACGATAACGTCCTGCGAAACGTCAACAAGACGACGGGTAAGATAACCCGAGTCAGCGGTCTTAAGCGCGGTATCGGAAAGCGACTTACGCGCACCGCGTGCCGCAACGAAATATTCAAGGATGTTAAGACCCTCACGGAAGTTCGATTTAATCGGCATTTCCATGGTCTTACCGTTAGTTGCGAACATAAGTCCGCGCATACCTGCGAGCTGACGCATCTGTGTCAAGTTACCGCGGGCACCCGAGTCACTCATCATCTTGATCGGGTTGTAACGGTCAAACTTCGCCTGAAGTGCTTCAACGACCTCGTTAGTCGTTCTTTCCCAGATCTTGATAACAGCGTTATAACGCTCCTCCTCGGAAAGACGTCCTCTCTGGAAGTGCTTCATAACTTCAAGAACCTGCTTTTCAGCATCGGCAACGAGCGTATATTTCTGCTCGGGGATGGTCATATCCGCAACCGAGATAGAAAGCGAAGATCTTGTGGAATACTTGAAGCCCATCGCCTTGATGGAGTCAAGCACCTGCGCGGTAGTCGCCGGACCGTGCTTCTTGATACAACGGTCGATGATCTTACCGAGGTCCTTCTTCTTGGTCGGGAATGCAATTTCAAGATCAAGCAGCTTTGAGGGATCGCTTCTGTCAACGAAGCCGAGGTCCTGCGGGATCTCGCGGTTGAAGATAAGACGACCGAGAGTTGCATCGATTATACCGGTATGCATAACGCCGTCGATCTCGCGCGAAACGCGAACCTTAATAGCCGCATGAATACCGAGCTGATGGTTTTCGTAAGCCATAACAGCCTCATCGAAGTCGCGGAAGACACGTCCCTCACCCGGCTCGCCCTCACGGTCAATAGTAAGGTAGTAAGAACCGAGGATCATGTCCTGCGACGGAACGGTAACAGAACGTCCGTCAGCAGGCTTTAAGAGGTTGTTAGCCGACAGCATAAGGAAGCGTGCCTCTGCCTGAGCTTCCGCAGAAAGCGGTACGTGTACAGGCATCTGGTCGCCGTCAAAGTCGGCGTTGAATGCGGTACAAACCAGCGGATGAAGCTTGATTGCACGTCCTTCGACGAGAATCGGCTCAAACGCCTGAATTGACAGTCTGTGAAGTGTCGGTGCACGGTTGAGAAGTACGGGGTGCTCCTTAATAACATTTTCAAGTGCGTCCCAAACAACAACGTCAACCTTCTCGACCTTTTTCTTTGCGTCCTTGATATTGGTAGCCTTCTGAGTTTCAACAAGGCGCTTCATAACGAACGGCTTGAAGAGCTCGAGTGCCATTTCCTTCGGCAGACCGCACTGATATATCTTAAGGTCAGGTCCGACGACGATAACCGAACGGCCCGAGTAGTCAACACGCTTACCGAGCAGGTTCTGACGGAAACGTCCCTGCTTACCGCGAAGCATCTCGGACAGCGACTTAAGCGGACGGTTGCTGGGGCCGGTGACCGGCTTGCCGCGGCGTCCGTTGTCGATGAGGGCATCGACCGCTTCCTGAAGCATACGCTTCTCGTTGCGGATGATGATCTCGGGAGCACAAAGCTCCATAAGTCTCTTAAGACGGTTGTTTCTGTTGATAACGCGGCGGTAGAGATCATTAAGGTCACTCGATGCAAAGCGTCCGCCGTCGAGCTGTACCATCGCACGGATATCCGGCGGAATTACGGGTACAACGTCAAGAATCATCCATTCGGGCTTATTGCCGGACTTTCTGAATGCCTCAACGACCTCAAGACGCTTGATAATGCGTACCTTTTTCTGACCGGTAGCGCCCTCAAGCTCTGCGTGCAGGCTCTTTGAAAGCTCCTCGATGTCAATCTGCGCAAGAAGCTCCTTGACAGCCTCAGCACCCATGCCTACTTTGAAAGCATCTCTGCCGTACTTTTCGATATTCTCCTGATACTCACGCTCGTTGAGAAGCTGCATTTTTACAAGCTCGGTCACACCGGGATCAATAACGATATAGCTTGCAAAATAGAGTACCTTTTCAAGAAGTCTGGGAGTTATATCAAGCAGCAGACCCATTCTCGAGGGGATGGCACGGAAGTACCAGATATGAGAAACGGGAGCAGCAAGCTCGATATGCCCCATTCTTTCGCGGCGCACTTTCTTGGTAGTAACCTCAACGCCGCACTTTTCACAGATCTTACCCTTATGGCGAACACGCTTATACTTTCCGCAAAGACATTCCCAGTCCTTTGTCGGACCAAAGATGCGCTCGCAGAAAAGACCGTCGCGCTCGGCTTTAAGGGTTCTGTAGTTGATAGTCTCCGGCTTCTTTACCTCGCCGTAAGACCAGCTTCTTATCATTTCGGGAGAAGCAAGACCGATTTTGATTGAATCAAATACGTTTCGTTCCATCAATTATCCTTCTCCTATCTTATTCATCATCGCCGTCAAAGGCGTCGTCGAAATCGGGCTCGAGCATATCATCGTCATCACCGAAGAAGTCGTCCTCATCGAACTGCTCCTCTGTGAAGCCGTCGGGGATATCGTCACCCTCAAGAGTCGATTCGCCGAGGTCGATATCGGAAACATAGTTCGGCACGAACTCTTCCTCTTCCTCGCCGAGAGTCGAAAGCTCAATAACATTACCCTCGTGGTCAAGCACCTTAACGTCAAGTGCAAGAGACTGAAGCTCCTTAACAAGCACCTTGAACGCCTCGGGAACACCCGGAGTCGGGATATTCTGTCCCTTGACAATAGCCTCGTAGGTCTTGACACGTCCGGTAACGTCGTCCGACTTAACGGTCAGGATCTCCTGAAGCGTATAAGCCGCGCCGTATGCCTCGAGTGCCCAAACCTCCATCTCTCCGAAACGCTGACCGCCGAACTGTGCCTTACCGCCGAGAGGCTGCTGGGTAACAAGTCCGTAAGGTCCGGTTGAGCGTGCATGGATCTTATCGTCAACGAGGTGGTGGAGCTTGAGGTAATACATGATACCAACAGTTACGGGGTTGTCAAAAGGCTCGCCCGTGCGTCCGTCATAAAGAACGGTTTTACCATTTTCGTTCATGCCTGCCATCTTGAGGCACTCTGCGATGTCCTTCTCGTTCGCGCCGTCAAATACGGGAGTCATGATCTTCCAGCCGAGCTTCTTCGCCGCGATACCAAGATGTACCTCGAGCACCTGACCGATGTTCATTCGGGAAGGAACGCCCATCGGGTTAAGCACGATATCAAGCGGAGTACCGTCGGGAAGGAATGGCATATCCTCAGGGGGAAGAATACGGGAAACGACACCCTTGTTACCGTGGCGTCCCGCCATCTTGTCACCGACCGATATCTTACGCTTCTGCGCGATATATACGCGAACTACAAGTCGGATCGTAGCCATGTCGTTCTGTGAGCCAAG
>JAZRAB010000087.1:0-6723 GCA_045634345.1 Candidatus Flemingiibacterium sp.
CGACGCGCGCTTTTGGAATAAAAGACAGCCATCCCTCTGCGCGAAGCGCACCGCGAGACCCCGCATATGCTCGCGGCGATGCGCCGCTGCTCGGTGGAGTTCACCGCTCCGAGCGTTGATGCTCCCAAGCGGTGCTTTGCACCGCCTGCCGGTATGCGAGAGCTCTGCCCTCGCGCTCCCGGTCGGGGGAGATGCTGCGCTCAAACGCCGCTCCGCCCTCCCCCGACACCCCCACCAGGCTCGGCTAACGCACATCTTTTGTTATACAGCTTTTGTTGTATAGCTATCCTTGCGCGGAGAGCGAAGCGATTCCGCGCCCCAAGCCGAAATGCACTGCCGCGCATGAAGCGTGGCGTCTTTTCGCCACGCGAGCGCGACAGCGCCACAAAACAAAGGCGGAGAGCGTAGCGACTACGCCGCCCCTTAGCGGTACTCCCCCTGCGCGAAGCGCAATATTGGACTCCACCTCGGAAGAGCCAAGGAAAGGGGGAGAGCCACGAGAGGGGCGAAAACCTACGGATGATGAGTTGGTTGTCGCCCCTCTCGTGACCGTTTCCCCGAGCCGCATACGTGGCGGAGGGCGTACATTAAGGCAGAAAAAGGAGCCGTAGATATTTCTACAACTCCTTCACAAAGTCATATCTTAATCAAGAACATTTTTGCGATATTTTTCATTCAGCCATTTTTTATCTATAGCTATTTTACCGTTTTTCTCTTCGTACTCTGCGACTTGCTCTAAAACGATAAATTCAAGCTGTGCGTTGAGTGATCGCTTATTTTGTTTGGCAATGTGGGATATCTTGTACAGTAGTTCTGCATCAAATCTAATGCCGGTTTGTATTTTAAACGGTTCCATGATAACACCTCACAAACATTTTAACAACATTATATCAGCAAAACTATTGACATTCAAATAACAATGTGTTATCATTGTGTTAGAGGTGATTAAAATGAACAGCCAATTATCGAAAGAATTTTTTATTTTTTGCGAGAATGTAAAAAAACTACGAACAAAAAACAACCTATCAAAATCCGCGATGGCGAGGATTCTCGGCATCATGCCGTCAACCCTTACCGAGTTGGAGCACGGTATACTTCCCGACCGCTTGAGCTGCCGCATCCTCTCGCGGATGCACCATTATTTCGGTGTCGAAATTTCCAACCTCTTCCGCGAGATGCCGAACAAATAGACAAACAGACCGAGCGGTGTCTACCGCCCGGTCTTTCCGTTTGCATATTCGTGCTGTCAGCGAATCTGTCCATCGCCCGTGATGAGGTATTTGCCCGTTGTCAGCGCATCAAGTCCCATCGGACCGCGCGCGTGAAGCTTCTGTGTCGATATGCCAAGCTCAGCGCCAAAGCCGAACTCGCCGCCGTCCGTGAAGCGCGTCGATGCGTTTACATACACCGCCGCCGCATCTATCTCGGCACGAAAACGCGCCGCGTTTGCCATGTCACGTGTGATTATCGCCTCGCTGTGGCCGGTGTTGTAGCGGTTGATATGCGCGATTGCTTCGTCGATACCCGACACTACCTTCACCGCAAGAATGTAGTCATCGTACTCGGTTGCGTAGTCCTCATCGCTCGCCGCCGCGCAGTCGATAATGGCGCGTGTACGCTCGCATCCGCGGATTTCAAGCACCTTGCCGTCGAGCGCCGCTACAAATTTCGGCAGAAACTCCGCCGCCTCACTTTCGTGAACGAGCATCGTCTCAATCGCGTTGCAGACGGATGGACGCGACATCTTCGCGTTGATTGCAACCCTCACACCGATATCATGGTCAGCTGAGCGGTCAATGTATATGTGGCAGTTGCCGGCGCCCGTTTCAATGACCGGAACAGTCGCATTGTCAACAACACTGCGGATAAGTCCCGCGCCGCCGCGAGGCACAAGCAGGTCAACGAGTCCGCGCATCTTCATAAGCGCTGTCGAGCTTTCGCGCGTCGTGTTGTCAACAAGCGCCAGCGCTTCCTCGGGAAGTCCGTTGTCCGCGAGTGCTCGCCTCATGAGAGAGGCAAGCACACGGTTGGTCTCGATTGCTTCCTTGCCGCCGCGAAGTATGCATGCATTGCCGGTTTTGATGCAGAGCGCCGCCGCATCGACAGTGACGTTCGGACGCGCCTCGTATATTATCGCTACCACTCCGAGCGGTACTCGGATGTGTTCGATGACGAGTCCGTTCGGACGTGTCGTGCGTGTGCCGGATCCAATAGGATCTTCGAGCATGATAAGCTCGCCAAGGCTGTCCGCGATGCCGTCGATACGCTTTTCGTCAAGCTTCAGGCGGTCAAGCATCGGCTTTGGCACGCCGTTTTCATCCGCTCTCGCAAGGTCCAGTGCATTCGCGGCAATTACAGCACCGCTCTTGACACGCAGTAGCTCGGCAATACGCGCAAGGACTGCGTTTTTGGTCTTTGTTGATGCCCCGGCAAGCGCGTTCTTCGCCGCATTCGCCGCAGTGCACAGCTCTTTTACATAATCGTATGCTTCCATTTGTTTTATCCTTTTTATGCGTTATTTCAGCGGACATGTCCGCATGGGATTTGCGTGAATTGACCGTATATCAACATTATACCATCTTTACTTGTCAAAGTAAAGATATATTTTGCCAATTTATCTGTACAAAACGAAGTTTTTGTGATAGAATATATAAATAAGACCACCGAAAGGAATTTACCATGGCTGAATTCAAGACTAATGTCTACCGCATATTTGATAAGGAAAAGCTTCCGTATACACCGCATACTTATGAGCATGGAGAGGGCGCCGTTGACGGCATGACGCTCGCCGGACTGCTCGGCATTGATCCCTCGCGTGTATTCAAAACGCTCGTCACCAAGGGCGCGGACCGCAATTACTACGTGTTCGACGTGCCCGTGAACCGCGAGCTTGATTTAAAGAAAGCAGCAAAGGCAGTCGGGGTAAAATCGGTCGAGATGATACCTGTCGCCGATATCAACAAGATCACCGGATACATTCGCGGCGGATGCTCGCCAATCGGCATGAAGAAAAAATACCGCACCGTCTTCGACGCGACTGCCGAGAATTGCGAGACAATGCTCGTGAGTGCAGGCAAGATAGGCTGGCAGATAGAGGCAAGACCGCACGATCTCGCACGTCTGGCGGACGCCACATTCGCGGACATTCTTCTGGCTCTGGTGTGATGTACATAATCAAAAACCGCTTGCAAAGCAAGCGGGTTTTCTCATAATAATGCGACCTGATCTATAAGCCGGGTTCTGTCTTGGCGATCATCTATCTTTGCGTGCCGTCTCCGGCACGCTCCGCGGCAAGCCGCGTGCCACCCGTGGGTTCTGCCGGGCAGACAGCCGTGAAACACGGATCCCACATGCGGTGTTGCTTCGAATAGGGTTTACAGCGGACCTATGTTGCCATAGGAACTCGTGAGCTCTTACCTCGCGTTTCCATCCTTACCGCCCATACGGACGGCGGTTTATTTCTGTTGCACTTTCCCGGAGGTCACCCTCGGCGGACGTTATCCGTTATCCTGCCCTGTGAAGCCCGGACTTTCCTCGCGATAATACCTTTCGGCACCATACCGCGCAATCGCCCGATCCGGTCGCAGTAGTATTATAACACACGAAAAGAAAAAAGTCAAGCCGGGATTTTTTATATGCGCGCTTATGGTGCCGATGCTCGCCAAAATCCGCAAAATATTTACACAATGTATATTGTACCGAAAAAGTTTATGTGATATAATATAATGTATTAACTAAAAATCAACACATACTTCTTTTACATAAAATCCGAGAACAAGGAGACTTAATCTGATGAGGATTGGACTTGACGTCGGCTCCACCACCCTAAAATGTGTGGTGCTAGACGACCGGAATAATATAGTCTACAAATCATATAAACGCCACTTTGCGCAGATTACCGAGGCGACCGCCGCGCTTCTACATACTCTCTGCAGTGATGTCCCCGGTGCGGCAGATGCGGTCTTGTCGATTTCTGGCTCTGCCGGAATGGGCATGGCGGAGTCATGCGGTATCGGCTTTGTACAGGAGGTCTATGCGACACGCCTTGCCGTGAAACGGCTGATACCCGATACGGATGTGGTCATCGAGCTTGGCGGCGAGGATGCAAAGATACTCTACCTCGATGGCACCATGGAAGTGCGCATGAACGGCTCGTGCGCGGGCGGAACGGGAGCATTCATCGACCAAATGGCAACCCTGCTTGCAATCACACCCGACGATTTAAACGAACTTTCGCACGGATGTGAGAAGATATACACAATTGCCTCTCGCTGCGGCGTTTTCGCAAAAAGCGACATTCAGCCGCTCATCAATCAGGGCGCGAAAAAAGAGGATATCGCCGCGAGCATATTTATGGCGGTCGTCAACCAGACTATCGCCGGTCTCGCACAGGGACGTCCTATTGAAGGGAATATCGTCTACCTCGGTGGTCCGCTCACGTTTATGGACGGTCTGCGAGACGCCTTTGACAAGTCGCTCGGACTTCGCGGGGTCTGTCCCGACAATTCCCTCTATTTTGTGGCAATCGGCGCGGCATACGGCGCCGACCTCGCCACCAAAAGCGCAACACTCGGCGAAGCGCTTGAACGAATTTCCGGCTACAAGACCGAGGGTCGTTACCTCTCATGTCCGCCGCTCTTTAACAATCAGGCGGAATACGACGAATTTGCCGCACGTCACGCGGCAGATAAGGTTGAATACACTTCCCCCGAAACCTATTCGGGCAATGCATACGTAGGCATTGATGCCGGCTCGACCACGGTCAAGGTGGTCGTAATGAGCGAGGGCGGCGACATTCTCTGCTCGCTTTACCGCCCCAACAACGGCAACCCCGTACCGATCATCCGCGAATTTTTGACGGACTTTTATGAGAAGTATCCGTCCATCAAAATTGTCGGCTCGGCGGTCACCGGATACGGCGAGGAGATTGTCAAAAACGCATTCTCTGTCGATTTCGGTATCGTTGAGACAATGGCGCATTTTTTCGCGGCGAAGAAGTTTATGCCCGGCGTTGACTTTATCATCGATATCGGCGGTCAGGACATAAAGTGCTTCAAGATACGAAACGGCGCGATTGATAACATTTTCCTTAACGAAGCCTGCTCATCGGGATGCGGCTCGTTTTTGCAGACCTTTGCAGGTGCGCTCGGCGTGGATATCGCCGATTTTGCAAGAGCAGGACTTTTCGCAGCGGCACCCGTCGACCTCGGCTCACGCTGTACGGTCTTTATGAACTCGTCCGTAAAGCAGGCGCAGAAGGACGGCGCGACGGTTGACAACATCTCGGCAGGTCTCTCCATTTCGGTAGTCAAGAACGCGCTTTATAAGGTCATCCGCGCATCGGGCGCCGACTCGCTCGGTGAAAACATCGTCGTTCAAGGCGGTACGTTCCTCAATGACGCAGTGCTCCGCGCATTCGAGCAGGAAATCGGGCGAAATGTCGTCCGTCCGAATATCGCAGGCCTGATGGGCGCATACGGCGCGGCTATTTACGCACGCGACTGCTCGGACGGTTCAACAACCTTGCTCGGCAAAGCTAGTCTCGCCGATTTTCGCCACGAGGTCAAGGTGACGACCTGCGGTCTTTGCGAGAACCACTGCCGCCTTACAGTCAACACCTTCGGCGGCGGACGGAAATTCATCGGCGGCAACCGCTGTGAGCGTCCCACCGCACGCGGCGGCGCACTTGAATATTACGACCTTTACGAACACAAGCTCGCTCTGCTTAATTCATATAACACAAAGCCCGAAAATCCACGTGCGTGTATCGGGCTGCCGATGGGGCTCAACATGTATGAGATGCTCCCGTTCTGGCATGCGTTCTTTACAAAGCTCGGATTTGAGGTCGTAACCTCACCAAGAAGCGACCGCAAGCTATACTTAAAAGGTCAGCAGACTATCCCGTCCGATACAATATGCTTCCCCGCGAAGCTGCTTCACGGTCATATCGAAGCGCTCATTGACGAAGGCGTCGATGCGATATTCTACCCCTGCATGACCTACAACTTCAATGAAAAGCTGGGCGATAATTACTACAACTGCCCCGTTGTGGCGTACTATCCCGAGGTCATCGGTGCAAACGTACCTAAGGTACGCGAGACGAAATTTATACAGGATTATATCGGCGTTCACCGCCCGAAGGATTTCGCCCTGAAGATTTATGAGATACTGTCGAAATATTTCGACGGACTTGACCAAGACGAGGTCAAAGAGGCATGCAAGGCGGCATACGCCGAGCGCGAGGCATTTCTCTCCCGTGTACGCGAAAAGGGCGAGGAGTTCATTCGTATCGCGCACGAGAAAAACATGCCGATAATCGTGCTCTGCGGAAGACCGTACCACGTTGACCCCGAGATAAACCACGGCATCAACCGCCTCATCTGCGAGTGCGGCGCGGCGGTTATCACCGAGGACGCAGTGAGCCACCACGTCGGCAAATTCCCGGTAGGCGTGCTCAACCAGTGGACATACCATTCGCGTCTCTACGCGGCGGCAAAATACGTCGGCGATAAGGACGATATGAACCTCGTACAGCTCGTCTCATTCGGATGCGGCGTTGACGCGATCACCACAGATGAGGTACGCTCAATCCTCGAATCTTCCGGCAAAATCTACACACAGATAAAAATAGACGAGATCACCAATCTCGGCGCAGTTAAAATAAGACTTCGCAGTCTTTTCGCGGCGTGCGAAGCGAAAGCGCGCGAAGCAAAATAAAGCGTC
>JAZRAB010000088.1:0-4579 GCA_045634345.1 Candidatus Flemingiibacterium sp.
AAACCAGCCGTTTCGCATGCGCGAAACGGCTGATTCTATTCTGCTTTTATCATACTGATATCCGCCGCAATTCTGCGGTTATCTATAACTGCTGTAATATTTTTCGGAAGCGCACAGGTAAGATCAAGCAGCACCTCAACACGATTGTCACCGTCGATATAGACTGCCTGCTCACACTCAAGCTTGCCAACCATAACCTTCTCTGATGAATAATAAGATCCATCAGAAATGCAGAAAAGTGAAATAATATCCGTTATCCCGGATATCATTTCTTCATCATTAATCGGAATTTTAAGCTCGCCGGTCGATATATATACCGCTCCGCCCGAAAGCTCGAATCCAACTCCCGATATTATGCTGTTTTCATCGATAATAAGCCTCGCATCGCGTGCCAGCATACGTCCCGTATCATCGTATTCAGGCGCTTCGAGCGTAAGCTTTATTGGTAATGATTCTTCGTCAATAGTGAACACCGCTTCAATATAAAGCCGCCTGTCCTGATATGCAAGTCTGTCAACAGCCGCCCCACCGGAACATGCCGTTAAACTTATAATAATGATAATGAGTATTGCAAATACACGTCGCATAGCCGCCTCCGATAATGTTTTGCTACATTATATTATCGCATACGGCTGAGTATTCATAAACTAATCATGAGAAGCAACAAACGCTGACGGATTGCAAAGCCGTAGAATACGGCGTGCCTCGTGAGTGGTTTCAATAATCACCGCTCGCTTCTTACCACGTTTCTTATCAGGCAAAACACACATATACGCATCCTCACTATCTCCGGACGCGATATAATATTTAACCTCGAAAATATCGTTTTTATCGAGCATGTGTAAACTATGTTCATTGTATGGTGTAATCAGCGTCATTTCGGTAATATCCGCACGGTATTTCACATGCCGCGCGGCTCCGCTGTAGATATAAGCAACCGAAAGCTCGCCCGCCTCAATTGCATATTCATATTCCACATCCGTAAATTTCCATGTAAATTTTATAACAGCGTAAATGATAAACGGAAGCAGTATCATAAGTGTCCATAACCCTAACATCAGCCAAAATATTACCGTATATACCATCACGAGCACAGTATATAACGCTATCAGAATCACACGTGCGAGCTTGCGTGGGGATGTAAGCTTAGGGCGTACTGTGTATTCGCAAAAATTCTTGTAATCGTTCATAGCCTTCTATTCCTGATATGGACTTCCTTGCAGATAGCAAAACTCGCTTTCTACGACCTATTCTTTCCAAATAAATTTATAATTAATTGACTCTCCACCGTCAACCAGTATATTTTGTCCTGTGCAAAACGTATTTGTCACGGTAAGAAAATACGCCCACTGTGCAATTTCCTCTGCCGTAGCCCACCTTCGCAAGGGGGTCTCATCCATAATCTGCGACCAGAGCTCCTTGTCATTGACAACACAGTCATTGAGAGGCGTAAGCACGCCTCCGGGGTCGAGACTGTTGCATGTCGCATTGAATTGTGCCACTCGCATCGCTACATTTTTCGTGTATGACATTACTCCGCCTTTGCTTGCACAGTACTCGGGAAATTCCGATCCCGTATGTCCGCTTGCAGAGCCTATATTCAGTATTGATTTTATTTGATTTTGTATGCCGTATTTTTCGGTAATATAAATCAGAGCCTTTAAATTGATATCAATGTCTGCTTCGTTCTGGGTCCCCGCATTGTTGATTAAGACATTGACATCAGTTACATCAGGCAAGTTTTCATAATTACGAATATCGCACACATAGTGTATATAGCTTGGATGAATAATACTTGATTCATTTCTGTCGATTCCTACAACCTCGTGATTATTCAGCAAAAATATATCTGCAATAGCTTTTCCGATTCCCTGAGATGTACCTGTAATCAAAATTTTCATTCTAACACTTACCTTTGTTTATATAGTCTAAATATTCTTTTCCTACCCCGTTTTTCTTACATTTGGTTACGATACGGTATCCAAACGGCGAAAAAATAATTTCCATAATCAGCTCCGCTAAAGCACCTGTTAAAGCGCACATCGCACATTGTAGTATCGTCCAATGGAACCCGTCCCAAAATATCGGAGCAAATCCGACAAATACTATGACGGAGAATATAAAATTATCAAGAAACTGTGCTATAAAAGTAGATATGTATGTCTGCATCGCATATGCAAGTTTACCGTCCGGATTTTTCTTAAAAACCTTGCCTATAGACCAATTAAGCATATTATTGATGCACGCCGATAACAGAAACGCAACCGTGCTTCCAAGCAAGATAAACCATGTTCCGCCGAAAATATCATTAAACGCGCTATAGTCCTTTGCATTTGACGGAATAATGCTTGCCACGAAAAAGATAAGGCATGTCAGCAAATTTATCACTGCCGCAAATACAGAAATCTTGGTGGATGCCTTTGGTCCAAAATGCTTTGTGATAACATCCATACACATAAATGATAACCAAGAAATCAAAATGCCTGCATCCAAAGCAATCCAATCAAGCTGTAAAAGCGTTTTATTTGCAAGCAAGTTCATGCATATTACACTGACAACAAATAAAGTAGCAATCGATGCCGGGATGCATCTTAGCAACATGGCTGTTTCTTTTTGCTCTTCAAAAATTAATTTTTTTATTCTCGACATTTTATTTTCCTATCGAATTAAAGTAAATTAAATCATATTTAATTATATCATATAGAAAAACAAAATTCAACATTATTCTTTTAATATTCAAAAAAAGAATATATGAATTTTCAGATATGCCTTGAAAATTATCAAAAAATAGTGTATTATATATATGGATAACTTTTTCAAAATGAAAGGATATAAAAAACATGAAAGCTGTAATTACCGTTACCGGAAAAGACACAATGGGAATCATCGCCAAGGTTTCAAACTGTTGTGCGGACCATGGTGCTAATATAGTCGATATCTCGCAGAGCGTCCTTGGCGACTACTTCGCTATGATCATGCTCGTTGATATTGACAAGCTGAATATTCACTTCACTGATTTTGTTGACAAAATGGGCGCACTCGGCAAGGACGCAGGACTTGTTATTCAAACAATGCATGAGGACATTTTCAGCGCCATGCATACTATTTGACGTAAATTCACACAAGAAAGGTTATTAAAATGCTTAATACAGCCGATATACTTGAAACAATAAGCATGATACGCGAGGAAAATCTCGATATCCGCACTATAACTATGGGCATTTCCCTGCTCGACTGCGCATCGGATGGCGAGGGACGCTTCGCAGAAAATATTTATGATAAGATTACTAAGACCGCTGAAAAGTTGGTCGTAACCGGTGAAAACATCGAGAAGGAATACGGTATTCCGATCATCAACAAGCGCGTAGCCGTAACTCCCATCTCACTTTGCGGCGGCAACTTTTCGCCCGAGGGATATTTAAAAGCCGCAAAGGCGCTTGACCGTGCTGCGAAGGAACTCGGCATCAACTTTATAGGCGGATTCGGTGCGCTCGTACATAAGGGTATGACAAGAAAGGACGAAGCACTCATTTCCGTTATTCCCGAAGCGCTCGCCGAAACAAGCTTTGTCTGCTCGTCCGTGAATGTCGCAACCACAAAAGCCGGCATCAACATGGATGCTGTTGCGAGAATGGGCGATATAATCAAGCGTGCCGCTTACCTTACACGCGATGACCAGTCTATCGGATGCGCAAAGTTTGTCGTATTCGCAAATGTTCCCGAAGACAATCCCTTTATGGCAGGCGCATTCCACGGCGTAGGTGAGGGTGAAGCTGTTGTCAGCGTTGGCGTATCCGGTCCCGGCGTTGTTGCGAATGCTATCAAGCGTGCCGGAAACTGCGACTTCTCTCATCTTGCGGATATCATCAAAAAGACCGCATTTAAGATTACCCGAGTAGGTCAGCTCGTTGCATATGAGGCATCAAGACGTCTCGGCGTGCCCTTTGGTATCGTTGACCTTTCACTTGCACCGACTCCGGCTATCGGAGACTCGGTTGCTCATATTCTTGAAAATATGGGACTTGAGCGCTGTGGTGCTCATGGTACAACCGCCGCACTCGCGCTCCTGAATGACGCCGTAAAAAAGGGCGGCGTAATGGCATCAAGCCACGTAGGCGGACTCTCGGGCGCATTCATCCCCGTATCCGAGGATGCAGGCATGATAGACGCCGTAACCTGCGGTGCGCTTTCCATTGAAAAGCTTGAGGCAATGACTGCGGTCTGCTCGGTCGGGCTCGACATGATCGTCATTCCCGGCGACACTCCTGCTGAGGTTATAAGCGGCATAATTGCTGATGAAATCTCCATCGGCGTCGCAAACACAAAGACCACTGCTGTACGTGTAATCCCTGCATACGGAAAGACTGTCGGCGAGGTCGTAAACTTCGGCGGTCTGCTCGGATATGCACCTGTCATCGCGCTTAACACGAACTCCCCCGCAGAGTTCATCTCGCGCGGCGGGCGCATCCCTGCGCCGATCCACTCACTGAAAAACTAAAATATACCGAAAGCGGCGTTGTCTCAATTATGATGAGACAACGCCGTTTTTTCTATATGCAAATTATTGTTTATCGGGGAG
>JAZRAB010000089.1:0-5015 GCA_045634345.1 Candidatus Flemingiibacterium sp.
TATCGTAATACTCACATTCAAGTGTATCCGTTGAAACAAATGTAAGGCGCACAGTAGCACGCTCATATCCGTGAGCGGCGGCATACATGTATGCATAACACTCCGCCTGTGCCACATATTCGGGATAGTCGGACACTCTTACAGTATTAAGTGTACGTGAGGTCGATTTTATCTCATCTATAAGCACGCCGCTTGCGCTGTCAATAATGCCATCGGCACGTCCGACAAGACGAAATGTCAGCTCGCCGAGAGTTATCTCGCATTCAAGCGGCACTTCGGGTATATATCCCTCAGGGGCGCGTGACTGAACAAGCTGGTGCAATTTTGTGCCTTGTCTAAGGCGTGAAAAGCTTGCAATAGGTCTGTCGACACTGCCGGAGCGCATAACAAATCCAACAAGCTCACGAACCGATATATCAACTCTCGTCACGTATACTCACCTCCCGAAAATTACTCATTTCAGTATATCGCATAAATGTTACATTCGTATGAACAAAGATGATTTTATAGTACCGTTTTGTCGCAAACGTACTGCACCGGGATTTTTTTATGAAAGCCTTGAAATCTGTATAAATTTATGTTATACTATATTTATATGTAATCTTTTATACGAAGGGTATTATATTTATGCCAGAGAAAATCGTAATACGAGGAGTCGGTGTTGACAACGTCACCCTCGAGGATGCCGTCAATATATGCAGGGAGTTCATCGAAGCTCCGGACTGTTTTGGGCGTGCTGTATTCACTCCAAACAGCGAAATAATTCAGGCATGTGTTGAGGATGAGTGCCTATATTCCGTCATCAACCGAGCCGATCTTATAACTCCGGACGGCATTGGTGTAATTTATGCGTCAAGGATACTTAAACGCCCGCTCAAGGCAAAATGTGCAGGCTATGAGCTTGGGATTGAAATGATTAAATATTCAAACGAGAGCGGCGCAAAAATCTTTTTTCTCGGCGGGAAGCCCGGCGTTGCTGAAGCGGCAAAAAGGAAGCTGCTTGAATCATATCCGAATGCCAACATAGTCGGCACACACGACGGATACTTCAAAAAAGAAGGCGAAGAAAATGATGCGGTTATTTCCGAGATCAACGCCGCATCACCCGATATACTTTATGTATGCCTCGGCGTACCGGTGCAGGAAAAATGGATACTTGACAACCGCGAACGTCTCACATCTGTCAAGCTTTGTCTTGCACTCGGCGGCAGTCTTGACGGATACAGCGGAAATGTCAAACGGGCACCGAATATCTTTATAAAGCTCGGACTTGAATGGTTCTACCGCCTTATATGCCAACCCTCGAGAATCGGCAGAATGATGAAGCTTCCCAAATTCTTACTCGGTGTGATTTGGTTCAGAATAAGCGGCAAATATAAAGACGATACTATGAAAGGAATAGTAAAATGAACGTAAAACTTCTCACTTACACCCCGGACGCCGAAAAAATCGTTGCGGCGGCGGCAAAGCTTTGCTATGCAAAAAGCGATATTGACACACTTACGGAAAATCTCACCCCTGAAAAGGTCGAAAGCTTTCTTAAAATGCTCGAAG
This sequence comes from Candidatus Flemingiibacterium sp., assembly GCA_045634345.1. Classification (GTDB taxonomy): domain Bacteria; phylum Bacillota; class Clostridia; order Oscillospirales; family CAG-272; genus Flemingiibacterium. Next base: position 1,555 of record JAZRAB010000089.1, read on the forward strand.
ACCTCGGGCATGAATCCCCCGTCGAGCATGCAAGCTTCACATTTGGAATTGAGGGCGTTTCCCGTGCGCTTCTTGCGCAGATTACACGTCACCGTATTGCATCCTTCTCTGTGCAGAGTCAGCGTTACGTCTCGAAAACCGATTTCTCCTATATCATACCGCCGGAGATAGATGCCATTCCCGAAGCGCGTGAGGAATTTATCGCCGCTATGGAGGAAGATGCACGGCACTATGAAAGTCTGCGTGAAAAGCTGATAGCACGCCATCTTGAAGCTAATCTTGCCGCAGGCATGGATGAATCCGAAGCAAAGCGTGCCGCAGAAAAAAAGGCAAATGAGGACGCACGTTTTGTTCTTCCGAATGCGTGTGACACACGTATCATTATGACGATGAATGTCCGCTCGCTTCACAATTTTTTCCGTCTTCGCTGCTGCAATCGCGCACAGTGGGAGATACGCGAGCTGGCGCTTGCAATGCTAAAGGAAGTACGCGAGGCTTCTCCCTTACTTTTTGGACGTGCAGGGCCTTCCTGCCTTTGGGGAGCTTGCTCGGAGGGAGCATATTCCTGCGGCAAAGCGGCTGAAATCAGACGTGAACTCAGATGAGAGAAGCAGATAAGCTTGCAATCGGAGAAAATCTGATATTCGAGGGAATGACCTCGATACGAGCGGTGATCTCGTCAATCGAATCAGGCAAATCCGACCGTAAAATCACACGGCTCATGGTTGCCGAAAGCCGTCAAAAGGCGCGTGCTAAAGAGCTTTCCTACCTTAAGGCGATGTCATACAGTCACGGTTTTACAATTGAAACACTCCCGGATGCTGAAATTGATGCCCTCGCTTTGGGCGCAAGCCACGGCGGCTTGCTTCTTGAAACGACAACACGCACAATACCGCATCTCTGCGAGGATGAGCTTGCAAAATATCCGTCGGATGAGCGTTTTTTTGCAATGATCGAAGGGATTGAAGACCCGTACAATTTCGGATATGCACTTCGTTCACTCTATGCCGCAGGCGCAAACGCGATCATACTTTCACCACGCAATTGGATGAGCGCCGCCGGAATAGTCTGCAGAGCTTCTGCAGGTGCATCCGAGCTTTGTGATATGTTCATATCCGAGTCTCCTGCTGACTGCGCGAAAATCATGAAGAAGCTTGGTGTAAAAATTATTTGTACGGATATGAAAAACTCGATTTCCATATATGACGCCGAGCTTACCAAGCCATTATTCCTTGCAATCGGCGGAGAAAAGCGCGGCCTATCGCGTGAGCTGCTTGATACGGCGGATATCACCGTTCATCTCGATTACGGCAGAGCCTTCCCTGCCGCCCTCTCTGCGGCATCTGCCGCAGCGATTGCGGCGTTTGAGGTAGTGCGCTGCAATAGACAGTAATTTAACTGAAAGGATGCGAAAATATGACTACCTCTCTTGTTCTTGAAGGCGGAGGTATGCGCGGTGTCTACACCTGCGGGGTGCTCGACTACTTCATGGACGCAGGTATAAAATTCCCGAAAATTTATGCCGTATCCGCAGGCGCAGGACACAGTATGAGCTACGTCTCAAATCAGCGCGGACGTGCAGTGCGCGTGGGTACGGGCTATATTGACAATTGGCGCTACTGCAGTATGAAGAGTCTGATTTTGACCGGCGATTTGTTTGGTGCGAAATATATTTATGAAACCATTCCCTCAAAGCTGGATTTTTTTGATTACGATGCGTTTGACAACAGCGAAATGAAGCTGATTGCGGTCTGCTCGAACCTCGAAACCGGCAAGGCTGAATATATCCCAATAAACAATTCACGTGAAGATATAAAATACGTTCGCGCCTCAAGCTCACTTCCCTTGCTCAGCCGTATAGTCAAGACTCCGCGCGGTAGGTTACTCGACGGCGGCTGTTGTGATTCAATTCCGATACGCCATGCGCTCTCGGAAAATGACCGTGCCGTTGCGGTGCTTACTCAACCCATGGGGTTTGTTAAAGAGCCGAGTTCAAGCATAAAAGCAATAAAGCTTCGCTATGCAAGATACCCGAAATTCGTTGAAGCTAACGTAAATCGCCATAAAGACTACAATGAGTCTCTTGCATATCTCGCCAAAGCCGAGAAAGAAGGGCGTGCCTTCACGATTCGTCCCTCCGCTCCAATCGGCTTCGGACGCATCGAAAAGGATACGACCAAATTAATGGGACTGTATGAAATGGGTTATAACGATGCCAAGGTAAGCGGTATTGAGGATTTTTTGAATATGTAAAATCGGAGACACAAGTCTCCGATTTCTTATTTTTATAAATGCACAAACGAACACCTGCATACATATAATTGTAAAAAGAATGTATGGAGGTAAGTTTGAAAATAAATTTTCGAACTGCCTTTTGTGGCTTTACTTTAGTCTTCGACTAAAGTTTTGCTACGCAAATCATGCCCCAAGAAGGCGAGAAAGGAAGCCTTTGCTAACGCAAAAGCAACAATTGTAATCATGACAATCAACGAAAAAAATATACGTATGAGCGCATCGGACGGTACAGTCGTACTGATTCTTACTTTGGCAGTTCCAAGCGGTGTTTCTCCTCGCGTTGAACGATTTTATTCCGATGGTGCGGCGGCCTTTGAAAAATCAGTGCAAGAACGACTGCTTATAGAAGCGCAAAACGCATATCGTATCAATCCCGACCGACGCAAGAGATACAGATTTCAGGCGTGGCGTGCAGAATTTCGATGTATAGAATGTGACGGTGGAATCGAGCTGGTTATCGCTGAGAACGGTAATATCATCCGCCATGAACGTCATGTTTGGCGAAAAGGCAATCTCATCAAACGTATACGTATGAAAAGCGAATAATTTCACGTTTTCCGCTCTGCATATCGCACGGTATGCAGAGTTTTTATGTAGAAATTTTCATCTTGTGTGAATTTTCACACTAATAATTGTAAACATTGAAATTAAAGGAATTTTTTTAATATATCCTTAACAATCGCGTGGTAAAATTATCAAGCACTTTATTATAAAGGAGATTTGATATCCAAGATGCTGCAGCTAAAAAATATAACCAAGAATTATCTGTGCGGCGACAGTACCGTCGCGGCGCTGCGCGGGGTTACACTTGATTTCCGTGAGAACGAGTTTGTTTCAATCCTCGGTCCATCCGGATGCGGTAAAACCACGCTCCTTAATATCATCGGCGGTCTTGACGGATATACGATGGGCGACCTTATAATCGGAGGCAAGTCAACAAAAGACTTCACCGACTCGGATTGGGACGCATACCGCAACCATAAAATCGGCTTCGTTTTCCAAAGCTACAACCTTATTCCTCACCAAACCGTGCTCGCAAATGTCGAGCTTGCGCTTACCCTTTCGGGCGTCACACGCGAAGAACGTCACCGCCGTGCCAAGGAAGCACTTGAATCTGTAGGCCTCGGCGATCAGCTTTACAAAAAGCCAAGTCAGATGTCGGGCGG
>JAZRAB010000090.1:0-6107 GCA_045634345.1 Candidatus Flemingiibacterium sp.
ACCTTGCAGATTGAAAATGATGCATCGCCTTCGGCGATATGATGTTTTTCGCTTCGCTCAAAATGATGTTGCTCCACTTCGTTCCGCAATGATGCGATGTTTGCCCCAATGTGCCGCAAGGCACACATCATTCGCGCTGCGAACATCATTAGGCGAAGCCGTCATCATTTGCCGCAGGCAAACATCATTAAAAAAAGCACTTCTTTCGAAGTGCTTTTTTTGGTGGGAGCGGGGGGATTCGGACCACCGAAGTCAGTGACAACAGATTTACAGTCTGCCCCCTTTGGCCGCTCGGGAACGCTCCCATATAACGCTGCAAGGTCTCCTCACAACGTTTAATATTATATCACATCAGGTTATGTTTGTCAATAGCTTTTTAAAATTTATTTCTGATTTCTGAGCACTACCTCACCACCGCAATTATATACTGCATTACTTCTTATTATTTCGCCCACCGAATCAACAGTAATCGTGCCTGAAAGAGGGTTCTTAATCGAAATAATATGTCCGTGCGTATCCGCATTAACGGCTGAATATTCAAATGCAAGATCGCAGTCGACAAGCTCGCAATTATCAAGGGTAAGATTGGTGCAATAGCAAAACGGCTGTGTTCCGATGATTTTACAATTACGCATAGTAAGAGAATCCGAATACCAGCCGAGGTACTCTCCGCGTACAACTGAATTTTCAACCGTTACGTTTTTCGCATGCCAAAACGAATCCTTTGTATCAAGCTCTGAATTTTTTATATGAAGTCCGTCAACATACTGAAACGAATATTTCCCCTTTAATTTTATATTATCAAGCTCGATATTGCGGCTTCCGAAAAATATGTACTCCGACTCAAAACTACTGTCAGTAGCTTTGATATCGCGGCAGTTCCAACCAAATTCGGCAGAAACCGCAGTCGTATTAACGATCTCAATTCTATCACACTCACGAAGCGCTTTTACGCCCACAATATTAGTCCCATCTATTCGACCGTCTGCGGAATACCAAAGCGGTGCGCGGCAGGTCTCGCTCATTGTTGATTTTTCAAGTATAAATCCGTGCGAGTGCCAAAGCGGATATCTTAAATTAAACGTGCAATCGACCACTTCAATTCCACGCGACTCCTTGAGTGCCGATTCCCCGTCCTCTGCCCCTTCAAATCTGCACCCCTCAACACGGGCATTGTTCAGAGCGTACAGTGCACGCTCACTCGGATATATTTGATTCTTTATGTGTTCCATTGGTTCTCCTTATGAGTAATTATTTTATTACTATGTCTCCGCCGCGGCAGGCAATCTCTGTTTCAAGGAAAGTCCGCATAGCCGTTACCATTTGTTCAACATCATGCGCTCCTGCCGTCTCGTAAGATGAGTGCATGGCAAGCTGAGGAAGCCCTATATCGACCGCAGAGAGAGAGACCTGAGAATTGGAGATATTTCCAAGAGTAGAGCCGCCGCGCATGTCGGAGCGATTAGCGAACACCTGCACCGGAACATCTGCTTTTCTGCATATCTCGCGGAATACAGCGGATGACACCGCATCTGTAGTATAGAGTTGGGATGCGTTATATTTCATTACAATTCCCTTGTTAAGCATTGGACGATGGGTAGGGTCCGCAAGCTGCGGCGCATTCGGATGAAGCGCGTGAGCATTATCGGCAGAAAGCAGCATTGACTCAGCCGCCGCAATACGTATGTCTCCGTCGAGAGTATCGCAAATACGCGAAAGCACATCATAGAGGAAAGTCGAAGCCGCTCCCTGCTTTGTCGCACTACCGACTTCTTCATTGTCAGCAACATACATTACCGGAACAGCATCGCCACATTTTGTCTCGCTAATGGCGCAAAGAGATGAATATGCGCAACCGAGGTCATCGAGCTTCGGTGCAGAAACGAACTCATTCTCTGCTCCCCAAACAGACGGCGACTGTCGGTTATAAAGAAACAGCTCATGTGCAATAATATCGTCCTGACCCACTCCCGCAGACTCGGCAACAAGCTTCATGAAGCTTCCCTTCGCCGCTCCGCCGCCGTAAAGGGGGACAAGATCAGAGGCAGGATTGTAAGTTTTGCCGTTGTTGGGGTTGTCCATGTGTATCGCAATGTGAGGAATGATAAGCAAGTCACGGTCAATATTTACAAGCCGTTCGGCAACTCCATTCGGCGTGCGGACCATAACACGTCCGGCAACCGATAACGGGCGGTCAAACCATGAGTCGAGTATCATACCGCCGTAACGCTCGGTATTAATACGTGTGTAGGTGCCCTCAAGCTCCGGGATATCCTTTACTTTAAAGGTCGGGGAATCCGAGTGTGAAGCGACTATCATAAATTTGGGTGAAGCTTCAGTTTTAGGAATCACAAAAGCAATCACACTAGAGCTATTACGGGTAACATAATACTTACCGCCACGCTCAAGATTCCATTTTTCCCCTTCAAAAAGCTCGGAGTATCCGAGAGCGGAAAGCTCCGCGGTAATATTCTCAACGGCATGGAAGCAGGATGGAGATTTCTCAATAAATTTCAGTAAATTCGCAGTATAGTTCATATCGTTCCTCCGAAAGTAATTTCATCTACATAACAAATGTAAAATCGCCCTCGCCGACGCCAATTCGCGCATTAATGGCATTGACAAACGCCGTGTCGGGTTCAATTATTATTTCGACTCGCTTTTCGCCGTCCAAAAAAATCAGCGAATATGCCTTTGCTCCGAGATTTTGCGTGTAATTATAGCATTTGTCAGCTTGCGGCTTTTTATTTTCACGCTCGAAATTTTCAATCACCGCCGAAAGTGAGATACGGCAAACAAGCGTATCACGGCTTCCTTGTTTTTTATAAATCAACAGCTCCGCTGTCCCGTTATCGCAGTCATTTATGATGTAGCGATAATCCGACAGAACAAACCTCACAAGCAGTTGTATCCCGATTATCACAAGCACCATTGCGGCAAGCTGCAGCAGTGCACGGTACGGAACAAGGGATGAGAATCCCATAACAATAATTCCCGATATAATACACCAAAATGACACCCGACGAGCCTTGTTTTCTTTTTTAGGTATATAGGTCATACCTGCCTCCAAATATCATCACACTTCTCCGTGTGATAAAAGTATCTGCCCTTTCTGTATTGTGAGTACGCCGAATGATGGCACACCGTCTCGGGGCAACGCGACGCTTCCGGGATTGAAAATATAGAGCAGTTTATCGCCGTCACCTATATATTTTTCACATCGCTCGTGTGTATGTCCGAAAAGTACAACATCAGCACCCTTGCTTCTTGCATACGATTCCAGTGCCGAAGTGCCAGATTTCACAAATTGTCTGTGCCCGTGCAGGAGAAGTATCCGAACACCGTCTGCGTCTATCATGCGTTCTTCATATATGGGCGAAAGATATTTCGAGCCGAAATCACAGTTACCTGCTACCGCATATACCGAAAGAAGCGGATAGGTCTCCTCAATATTCTCAATATCCGAATAAAGATCACCGAGGAATATCACCCCGTCGACGCCGCCGGCAGTGCGGTCAATAACCGCTTTAATATTATTCCACGCTCCGTGGGAATCCGAAAAAATCAAATATTTCATAAGGTATCCTGCAATTTTTCAAAGGGTAATATATTCACACATCGCGCGAATATACATACAATATATTGAATACATTCCGAAAGGGGAATCTGCAATGCAACTTGATAAAACCAGTCTCGACCGTCTTCTCGCCCTTGATGATGCCGCACTCGCAAAGACAATAAAAGCGCTCGCCGCGGCAACCGGTATTGATCCGCGCGCGGCAGAAGCCGCTGTACGTGACCTACGTCTCGTAAGACAAAGCTTATCAAACGCAACAGACGCCGATTTAAAAAAAGCAACCGACATGCTCGGCAAGGAACGCACCGATGCCCTGCTCCGTAAGCTAGGGGACCAAAGCAATGGAAAATAGCAACGACATTGGGGCAATGCTCTCAAAGCTTCTTGAGGATCCTGCTACTCTGTCTCATGTAATGAGTCTTGCCGGGACTTTGATGAATAACCTACCGCAAGACGCGCAAGCCGAGGCACAAGCATCAAAGCCCATCGAATCTTCCGCTGGGCCTCCAATGCAAGCAGACACACCGGAAGATACAGAAGACGTGCCTGCATTTGCCGCAGAAGAAGCGCCACCCGCCCCGGATCTGTCAGCGCTAAAGGCATTAACCGGGCTTTCAGGTATGGCAGGCAAAAAAAGTGATCCTCGCTGTAATCTTTTAAATTCGCTTCGCCCTTATATGGGACACGGACGTGCGGAAAAAATAGACATGATGATAAAGGCACTTAATCTTGCCGAGCTTGCCGGCGGATTTCTTAACAACAAAAAACTGTTTTAAGGAGGAGCATCATGTACGCACGAAACTACGGCGAAGGCGAAAAAATGCAAAGCTTTCGCCGCGGTGAATACAGCATCCCCGCAAACTACGCCGGCAATGCATTTACGGCAGACGAGCCGCCGGATTTAAGAAAGAATACGAGAGAAGCATCAGAAAAAAATATGAAATCAGATGAAATGCCGGAGAAACATACGCCCTCCGGCATAAAAACAGAGACTGAAATTCAGCATACACCGGCAGAAAAAAATTGTACTGCTGATGAGTGTTCACAAACAGCATGCAAAATAGACTGTCCTCATTGCAAAAAAGAGGAACTTAAGTGCGAATGTGATTACAGCCGCGCCCAAATCACCTGTTTGGATGATCAAAAAGAAAGCTCACGTGGCGGAATACTGCGTGATCTGCTTTCACGCTTTGAACGTGGTTTTGAGCTTGATGATTGGCTTCTTATCGGACTAATTCTTTTGCTTCTTCATAGCGATAAAAACGAATGTGATAACAGCCGCGATGAAATAATTATAATTTTAGCGTTTCTACTGCTCAGCGGATTCTGAAAAATCATAAAGCTCATCCTGTCCATATACATCGGGATCGGCGGAAAAGCTTGTTGTATTATAGGAATACACGGTTTTTCCGCTTTGCTTTGCAGTAGCGGAAATTATCATTCGGTGCATAAGTGAGACATAATATTCCTCTGTAAGATCGAGGTCGGAATATGTGTATGAAATATAATAAACATTCTCCGATTCAGTGCGTACAAGCTTTATGACAGAATCTGTAATATTAACAATACCCTCGCTGTCAGCTTCACTGTCAGACTCGCTAAACTCCGCGTTAGGGAAAGTTTTAACAACATCGAGCAGTGCATCTACAGACGGAATACCTGCCTCATTTTCAGGTGCAATATCCGAGTCTCGTGAAATCACACGTGATTCACCGGAGCTGCAGTCAAGTACATAAAGCGAGCTTTGATCGCCAATCTTCAAGGTTTCACGAAGTGGCTCCGCCGTGCTTGAAGACGGCAAGATTTCAAAAAGCTCTATACGGAATCTGTCTTCATCGTGGGTATAAGTGAGCTTGCGTGAATAGGATTCATCGTCGATAAAATATTGCATCTCGGCTGTAAGATGTACTCCTTCCTCGCGTTCTGCCGAAAGCAGAGCCGTCAGAAGATTTTCATACGTCACATCAAATGTGAGCGCTTCACCTTCGGCATCCTTGCCGTTTTTTACAATCTCTGACAGTGCGCCAAGATCCCACGGCAATTCGGCACCGTCGTCTCCGATGCCAAGCATCTGTTCAATAAAATCCGGAAGGAAAAGCATATCCATTGAATACATCCACACAAATGCCGCTCCGAATACAATTACTAAAACAATTATGATTATGGCTGTACCAAGTGCAATATTGTGGTTTTCATTCTTTGGCTTATTTTTCATTTTGCTTCACCATTATGAACGGCAGAATCATCACCTTCGTGATTTTTGTCCTCACGCTTTTTGTAGTTGTCGCTGTCAACCGGCTCAGACAGGTCAAGCCCCATCTTGCCGCGCACACTTCTGTGACGCAGAATGATAAAGTTTACGAGGAATATCAGAATACCTACAGCAATAATAACAGCCGCACGCCCAAAATTCTCCTCGGTAAACATGATAGCAGATGTACCGAGTATCGCGCAGATAGCATAAAGTATAGCAACCGACTGCTTCTGATTCAATCCGAGGTCAATGAGTCTGTGATGCAAATGCCCTCTG
>JAZRAB010000091.1:0-9969 GCA_045634345.1 Candidatus Flemingiibacterium sp.
TCCGGGGACTCATCGAGCTTTGAAAGCTTGATTATATCGGATATCAGTGCAAGCATACGCTGGCTTTCTTTGCGTATTCGTCCTGCAAAAACCGGCGCATCATCGCCTTTTGCCATACCCGATTCTATAAGCTCCGCATACCCCGAAATTGAGGTAAGCGGCGTTTTTAATTCATGAGATACGTTGGCAGTAAATTCCTGCTTGATACGGTCAATTTCCGAGCGTTGTGTCACATCAAGCAGAAGCCCAATGCGTCCAACCTGCTCTGCACTTGAAACAACATGGTTTACATGAAGCTGTAGGTGACGTCCGTCAATTGTCAGATTCATTGCATCTGCCCGTTCAATGCAATCGCATATCTCCCGACTGACACAGACCTCACTTATATGTTTTCCTGCACATTCCGCTCTCGACACAAGTGAGCCGAGCCACGAATATGCGCTCTCATTGAGCATAATGACGCGCAAATCATTATCAAGTATTATCAGTCCCTCGTCCATGTTGTTAATTATAGTCGAAAGACGGTTTTTCTCTTTTTCCACCCGTGCAAGCTGCTTTTCGATCTCGCGCTGTTGTGCGTTTAACATCTCGAAAAAGGGCTTGAGCTCCGGATATTTCTCCGCTTCAATGGCATCGGGTATTGCAACTCTGCGATATTCACTCTTTATTCTGTGTAAGGTGTATGAGGATGTAATACAAGCAACAATAATCGCCGCCGCAAGAGTTAAAACAGCAGGAATGATTATATAAATCAAAGCCGTAAGCAAAGATGGGTAAGTCGATCGATCAGCCGCAAAAAAGATTACGTATGTAATCCGTACAGGAAGCGTAAGGAGCCACGCGGCGACCGCAGTAAAAATAAAACCTAGCCTTATCTTTTTATCCATAATGTTACGCCGTCAGTCCCCGAGCTTGTATCCGACACTTCGTACAGTCTTGATAGTGCCGCCGCATTCGCCAAGCTTCTGGCGAAGCGTTTTTATGTGCATATCAACCGTTCTTGATTCTCCCTCGTAGTCGTATCCCCAAACCTCGGAAAGTAAGCGGTCACGGCTCATAACGATATTTATGTTAAGAAGGAGATATTTTAACAGCTCGTATTCCTTGTAAGTAAGATCAATATCCTCACCACATGCAGTAACACGCCTTGAGGAATCGTCCATAGTAATACCGTCGAACTCATAAACAGAGCGTTTTGAGGTTTCCTTGGTATCAACATTTTCTGTTCTTCGTAAAAGTGCCTTTACTCTTGAAACAAGCTCCATGATTCCGAATGGCTTTGCAAGATAATCGTCCGCCCCCATATCGAGTCCGCGTACCTTATCAAGCTCTGTTGTCTTTGCCGTAACCATCATAATCGGTATTTTTTTTGTGCGATCAATAGAACGCAGCTTGCGAAGCAAAGTGAGGCCGTCATCTCCGGGAAGCATAATATCAAGCAAGATAAGCCTCGGTAATGATTCCTCGAGAGCCGCCATCAATGAGACTCCTTCGGCAAATCCGCGGACATCGTATCCGCTGTTTTTCAGAGCATAACTCTCCATTTCTCTGATGTTCTCGTCATCTTCTACGATAAATATCATAAATCCTCCTTAAACCGCATCTTAAGGTGTCGCTTCTTGCGGAATCCCGCCGTCTTTAAAAGCGCATTTTACAAAAAATTTTCATAATACGATATAATCATACTATTTATATGTATTTTTTGTAAGGGGTTCTATGTAAAAATTTCGTAAATTCCTTTCTTACTTGACATTTCTTTAATTGTATATTATAATATTGGTATAAATTATCTTCAGTAAATTCTATTGAGAGGACAACAAGATGCCAAATAAGCGTGTCATAGAAATATTCGATTCAACTCTGCGCGACGGCGCACAAGGCGAAGGAATATCCTATTCTGTAAGGGATAAATTATATATAATACGAGCGCTTGATGAATTCGGGGTTGACTATATTGAAGCGGGAATCCCCGGCTCCAATCCAAAAGACGATGAATTGTTCACACGAGCACGCGATTTGTCGCTTATTAATTCTAAGCTTTGCGCATTTGGTTCCACAAAGAGGAAGAGCATGCGCATCGAAGATGATCCCGGAATCGCTTCCCTTCTTCACACCGGCACGCCGTGCGTAACGATCTTCGGAAAATCGCATCTTCTTCATGCCGAGCAGGTGCTCGGAGTCAGCAGCCATGAAAATATTGAACTGATAGCCTCCACAATTGAATATTTAAAGCAACGTGTAAGTGAAGTCATTTTTGATGCGGAGCATTTTTTTGACGGGTACTCCTACAATCCTGAGCACGCACTTGCCGTAATAGCGGCAGCGTTTGACGCCGGTGCTGATTGCGTGACACTGTGCGATACCAACGGCGGTACTCTCCCCGAACGTGTCACAGAGCTTACAAAGCTTGTATGCGATAAATTCCCACATAAACGCATAGGAATACATACGCACGATGATTCCGGGCTCGCGGTTGCATCGGCTATGTCGGCGCTGGGCGTTGGAGCATCGATGGTGCAAGGTACCTTCACCGGTATCGGCGAGAGATGCGGCAACTGTGATCTGAGTGTCATCATCCCCAATCTCACTCTCAAATGTGATATGCAATGCGGCGCGTCTGCTCCCGTAAAGCTTGGCTCACTTATGGAGACTGCACGCCGAATATCGGATATCTCAAATGTAGCTATGCGCCCCACCAAGCCATACACCGGCAAATCCGCGTTCACCCACAAGGGCGGCATGCATATTGACGCCATCGAAAAGCTTGATGGCGCATACGAACACATCACCCCAAGTCTCGTTGGAAATAAGCGCCGTCTGCTTGCATCAGAGGTGTCGGGACGCGCAACAGTGGTCGAGCTTGCGCGTCAAGTTGTCCCCGGACTGGAGCGCACCTCCCCTGAAACCGCGCTCATTACCGAGAAACTCAAGGAGCTTGAACATGAGGGGTATCAGTTTGAAGCCGCAGATGCAAGCTTTGAGCTTCTTATACGCAAGCTTGCGTGTGACTACAAACCGCATTTTGATGTCGTGCTTTACAAAGCGACTGACGATTTCCCGTCTACTGACGGCAAACTGCAGTCCTCTGCAATGGTTCAGGTTGAGGTTGACGGAAAAAGTGAAACAACCGCTTCGCTAGGTAACGGTCCGGTCAATGCACTTGATATAGCACTAAAACGTGCGCTTACAGTATTTTACCCCGTCCTATCCGAGGTTAAACTCACGGACTTTAAGGTGCGTGTCCTCGAAGCCAATTCCACCACCGCCGCAAAGGTACGTGTACTGATCGAGTCAACCGATTCACACCGTGTATGGACAACGGTCGGAGTATCACACGACATTATTGAGGCAAGCTTTATCGCCCTTGCGGATGCGCTCGAATACAAGCTCTCGATGAGCGAAAATGCATTTTAACAGCTGATACAAAAGAGGTCGTTCTGCGTTTCATGCAGAACGACCTCACTTCTATTTTTTCTTTGCCTGTGCGATGAGTTCCCCAAGTGAGCCCTTAGCGCACTCTCGTAGCTTTGCAAGCGTGTCACCGATGAGACGCTTTGAATCCTCGTCAAGAGCGTTGTAATTCTTGATTATTGCTCTGGCATTTTTACCTTCAAGAAGCTCACCAAGCTCATTTATGTCAACATTGGCAAGCACAGACCATACTGTGTCAATAAATGTACGTCTTTGTTCTTCACTGAGCTCCGCGAGCCATTCGTTTAGCGTTACCGCTACAAGTTGACTCGTTCCGTCTCGCTCCGCGGCGGTAACAAAATCTCCGCCCATTATCTCCCAATTGTACGGTATATGCTGCATTACGCCTCTGCCTCGGCTCCTGATTATCGAAAATTTTCCGGTATGCGAAAAAAGAGTTCCGACAATCGACGCGCTCGGCATAAATGTACGCACTCTATTAGAAATCGCCGCATATTCAGATGAGAAAAGTATTTTTTGGTTTAATCCCGGTCCGTCAAGACTGGTCACGCCGATAATCCTGCGAGATATTTCCTCAGGTACAAATGCCGATGCATATACAGCGAGATTACCTCCCTTGGAATGCCCTGTCACATGAAGATTTCCGTCATGTAGACAAGCTATGCGCGTCAAATATTCAAGCGCACTTTTTTGCGCCGGCAGCACTTCGCAGTACGCCATATTGAAGTCTTCCTTCCAGCCGACAAGCGACCAATCCGTACCGCGAAAAACAACAAGCAAGGAACCGCCGGGCAAAAGCACTGTCATCGCGCTAAACTGCTCCTCAAGCTCCTTATCGGTGCGTGATTCACAGTACCCGATTTTTACATCGGCGAAACGCGGCGACTGCGCAAGCTCCGAAAGAAGCTGCTCGTCCTGCTTATGATGAAGCATTGTCTGACGGGCACCGCTGTTTCGTATGATCTCCTGCTTTTTCAGCGCAGTCCGGCAGAGCTCCGGAAGCGGCTGGGGCGTATCTGCGCAGAGATCAATGTATGCAAGCTCTGAAAATATCAGCAAATCTGCATTGCAAAGTGGGACTGCAAGAAACGAAATGTCTCCGCGCCATTTTAAATAATCGAAAATATTTGCCATTTAATTCTCCTCTGCAAGCGGCTTGGGCAGCTTTGAGAGCCAGCGCCCGCTGCGCACACGCCACGCAAACATTATACTGCGGAATATCCAATCAAGCACCATTGAGATCCAAACGCCGATGATACCAAAACCGAGTCGGACTCCTATGATATATGAAAACAGAACTCTGAATCCAATCATCGAAGATATGGAAACTATCATAGTAAAGCGCACATCCTTCGCCGCACGCAGGGCGTTTGGTGTGACAAATGACGGTGTCCAAAGGAAAATGCCAAGACCATCGTGTATCAGTATTAATATCGCCGCGAGCTTTAATGTTTCCACGGAAAGATCGTATAGCCGAAGCGTTAGCGGCAGAGTTGCGATAATTGAAACCTCAATCAGTGCCATAAACGCAAAGCTCATTTTTATCAGCTTTTTGCGGTAATAATTTGCCGCCTCGATATCTCCGGCACCTATGCACTGCCCTACGACCGTGACCATCGCAAGACATATCGCCTGCCCCGGAATACATCCAAGCTGATCTAGATTGTTCGCAACCGAATTTGCGGCAAGCTGTACCTCTCCGAAGCCGGAGATCATAGATATAACCAATATCCGTCCAAGGCTGAAAACACTGTTTTCAAAACCGTTCGGAAGTCCGATGCCAAGCATACGCTTAATAATACCGAATTTAATCTTAAATGGCTTCAGGAAGTCTATGTAGATATCCCGTCTCTTATTCATAATCAATATCCCCAAGATGACCATGCCGAGCATGCGCGAAATTGTGGTTGACCACGCCGCGCCCGCCACACCCATGTCGAAAACGAAAATGAGCAAAGCATTGCCGATAAGGTTAAAAATATTGATAATAACGGAGACTATCATAGTCACCTTTGAATTGCCCATTGTGCGAAACAAGGCGGCAAATCCGTTATATAGTGCAATAAACGGATATGATAAAGCGGATATCGCAAAGTAAATGAGCGCATTATTCATCGTACTGCGCTCAATCTTTCCAAAAAGGAGTGTGAGTAGCGGCAGACGAAGAAAATAGCAAAGAGCGGCGATTATCGAAGATGAAACAGCCAGAATAAGCATCAGATGCTTTGCGCATACACGTGCCACGCTGTAATCGGGATTTTCACTTCTCGTTTTTGCAAATCCAACCTCATGAGCACAGATAACTGCGCCGCCCGTTGAAAGAGCGGCGAAAATATTTATCATCAGCTTGGTAATCATGTCAACAAGCGAAACACCGGAAACGGCACTCTCGCCAAGACTCGAAACCATCATCGTATCGAACATTCCGACCGAAATTGCAAGGAACTGTTCGATAATAAGAGGTAAAATGAGGCGGTATAAATCACTTTGCGAAAAGAATGTGTATTTACAAACAGACGGTTCTTTCTTTTTTAAGAACATTATTTCTTCGTTCCTTTTCCACCGGTAACATTTTAAATATTGCGTTCCACCCAATCCGCAGCAAGAGCAGCCCACTGACGAACGTCCTCTCGTCCAAGCGCAAGTCCGAGTCCGTGGCTGCCGTGAGGGAAAATATGCATCTCAAACGGTATCCCGTTATCACGCAGCTTTTCTGCGAAAACAAGCGAATTCTTAACATTTACACACTCATCATCGGACGTATGCCACATAAACACCTTCGGTGTATCTTTTGTAACGCGGTTGTTCAGCGAGAAGTCCGCCGCTTCCTTTGCATATCTTTCTTCGCCAAGAAGATGCTTTCCGCTGCTCACATGAGCAAAGCTGTCAACAACGGATATAACCGGATAGCAAAGTATTGCACCGTTCGGCTTGCAGGACTGCTTATCAATTTCGTCCTGCGGCTCGGTGCAGACATCGGGGAGCGTAATTGTACACGCAGCAAGATGTCCTCCTGCGGATGAACCCATGGTGACTATACGGTCTGTATCTATCATCCACTCCTCAGCGTTTGCGCGCAGTATCTTTATTGCACGCTGTGCGTCGGCAAGCGGCGCAGGATCAAGATTAGGATGAACACGGTAATGAACTACGACCGCGTGTATGCCGCGCTTATTGAAAAATTCGGCATACGGTGCGCCCTCATGAGCCGCACGTCCACAATACCCACCACCTGGATAAATGACAATACACGGGAGTGGCTTATCGGTGTCAACAAAATATGTTGTCATGGCGTTGGGAGTTTCTGCGCCTTCGAGCAAATGTGGGATATCTTTTTCCCAAAGCTTAATTTCCATTTTGATTACCTCCTTATTCCTCGTCAAAGCGTATCTGCATCTTGTCGATATCGTACTCCTCAAGAAGCACCGAAGCGGCGGGGATTTTTATCTTATGATATTTTGACGCATTCGCAATCTTGTCCTCGAAATTGCGCATTATCGATGTTACCTTTTGGTTTCGCTTCATCTGCATAAGCTGTACACCAACCGAGCTTCTGGTAGTCTTTTCAGGAATAAGCTCACTCTTTATGGAAATTGCGCGGTGTGCATCATTCACAATCAAAATTCCGCACGGCTCTGCAATGTACATTGCACCTGCAAGCGGTGACGAATCCGCATATGCCGCTGTAAGCTTGCGTCTGTTGGTCTTGGTCTGATACGCGCTTATCGGCACACGCACACCCTTGCCGTTTTCAAACACAAATACCATATACGCATCGTCTCGGTACTCCGTAAGCACTGCCATTGCAGCGACCTTTTCGCCCTCATCAAATCCAAGCTTTGCGGGAATATAATCGCCGAGCTGAGATGCCTTCACATTATCGAAATCGTCTATCTTCGCCTTGTAGCATTGAGCTTTATCGGAGAAGAAGATGACCTCGGCAATATTTTCTGTATCCTGCTCATGTACGATAACATCTCCGTCCTTGAGCTGCTGCACATCACTTCCGCGAAGCGACTGAGGTGTTATCTTCTTAAAGTAACCGTCACGTGTAAGATATACACGCACGTTATAGTTTTCGACCTCGCTCTCGGGCTCGTATACTTCGATATCGTCGGGGCACATGAGCTGTGTAAGACGCGGTTTTGCATACTTTTTCTTGATCTCACGAAGCTCGTTTGCAATGTGCTCACGAACCTTGATGTCGTCACCGATCTTTGCTTCAAGCTCGGCAATATCTTTTTGCAGAGTTTCTATTTCCTTAATTCTATTGATAATATATTCGCGGTTGAGATAGCGGAGCTTTATTTCTGCGATATACTCTGCCTGAATCTCGTCGATTCCAAAGCCTGCCATGAGGTTGGGAACAACATCAGCTTCAAGCTCTGTCTCGCGGACGATCTTTATAGCCTTGTCTATATCAAGAAGAATCTTGCCAAGTCCCATCAAAAGATGAAGCTTGTCTTTCTTTTTCTTTAATTCATACGAAAGCTCGCGGCGCACGCATCCCATTCGGAAGCGTATCCATTCGTTCAGTATTTCGATAACGCCCATCTGACGCGGCGTTCCGTCAATAAGGACATTGAAATTACAGTTGAAGTTATCCTCAAGCGAGGTAAGCTTAAAGAGCTTTGTCATCAGCTTATCGGGATCAACTCCGCGACGCAGATCAAGTGTCAGCTTGAAGCCGGAAAGGTCGATCTCATCACGGAAGTCGACTATTTCCTTGAGCTTACCCTCTTTAACAAGATCGGCAATTCGATTCATGATAAGCTCAATAGAAGTTGAGTACGGTATCTGTGTGATATCGATACAGTTGTCGCGTTTTTCGTAATTATAACGCGAGCGAAGCGTTATGCCGCCGCGCCCTGTCTTCATGATCTCGCGCATCTTATCGCGGTCATAAATGAGATAAGCACCTCCGGGGAAATCAGGCGCTTTAATTATATCAAGCATCTTATCAACCGGTGTATCCGGGCGGCGAAGAAGCTGTATTGCACCGTCGCATATTTCGCCGAGATTAAACGAACAGATATTACTCGTCATACCGACGGCAATTCCAAGATTCGGCGTTACGAGAACATTAGGAAATGTGGTCGGCAAAAGCACGGGTTCTTTCATGGTGGCATCGTAGTTGTCAACCATGTCAACCGCGTCTTTATCTATGCCGCGGAAAAGCTCGGCGCAGAACGAGTCAAGCTTTACTTCCGTGTAACGTGACGCGGCATACGCCATATCGCGGCTGTACTGCTTACCGAAGCTTCCCTTTGAATCAACAAAAGGATGAAGAAGCGCTTCATGCCCTCTTGTCAGACGAACCATGGTCTCATAGATAGCCGCATCACCGTGAGGATTCAGCTTCATCGTCTGACCGACAACATTCGCCGATTTTGTGCGCACCCCTGTGAGAAGTCCCATTTTATACATAGTATAAAGGAGCTTACGGTGTGAGGGCTTGAACCCGTCGATTTCGGGGATTGCGCGGTCGCGGATAACATACATCGCGTAAGGCATGAAATTTGTGCGTATGGTGTCGGTTATCGCCTGATCTGTTATCTCGGCGGTAATACCGCTTGTAGTGCGCTCGATTTCTTTTGATTTGCGTGCCATCGTTGTTCTCCGTTTCGTTATGAAATATCTGATTTTATATGGTCATGCCTGCATTTATAATTCAATGATCTCATGTCCCGCCGCTTTGAGCATCCGGTTGTACACGGCAAGACCGATTCCTGTTTTCTCGGGGACCTTAACATAAAATATATCGCATCCGTATTCATCAATCTCACGTAGCTTCTTGAAAAGGAAGTGTGCCTCATTTTTAATATTGTGCTCGCCGATAGATACAAGTGAAATATCAAGATCATTAAATATGTTCACTTCGTCCTCAAAAACAATTGCACCGATTTTTTTCGACTCCGCTTGTCCGGCGAGAAATTTATGTATCCTTTCGTTCGAGCCGTCAAGCATTATGAGACGTGTATCAGGCGCATAGTGACGGTATTTCATGCCGGGTGCCAGTGGACGCTCACCTATGTTTAACTTTCCGGTTATCGCCTTATCAAGCTTAACTTCGCCAAGCTTCGAGAGCATTTCTACCGTAATTCCACCGGGACGCAAAAGCGTCATTACATCGCCATCCAGCTTAACTATAGTCGATTCAACGCCGATGTCGGATTCATCGCCTACTATTATCATGTCGATTCGTCCCGTCATATCATCAATAACATGCTGTGCGCAGGTCGGGCTGGGTTTTCCCGAAATATTAGCACTCGGCGCAGCTATCGGAACTCCTGCCGCCGCGATAAGTCGATGTGCGTATTCATTTGACGGCACTCTTATTGCAACTGTATCAAGACCGCCCGTTACTGTATCGGGAATACATTCGCGTTTTTTAAGAACAACCGTAATCGGTCCCGGCATAAATTCATCAGCGATGCGCCAAAAGAGCTCGTTTGTATGGCAGTACTTGTCCGCATCCGCCACATTTGCAAGATGAATGATAAGGGGGTTATCGGACGGTCTGCCCTTTGCGGCGTA
>JAZRAB010000092.1:0-2283 GCA_045634345.1 Candidatus Flemingiibacterium sp.
TCCCCTCTGCCGTGTGGGCACGGCAGAGGTCGTCTCCCCGAGCCGCGAGGTGCGGCGAGGTCGGTCCCCCGAGCCGCGTGAACGCGGTGAGGTCGTTCCCCGAGCCGCGAGGCGCGGTGAGGTCGTTCCCCCGAGCCGCGAGGGTGCGGCGAGGTCGTTCCCCACATATGGCGCACACGCCATCGGGATGAATCACACCTTCATTCCTCCATCTCCCGTAAAGCGGCACGTACCTCGCTTACCGTGTACCCGAGCCGATACATCGCCGCATAAAAGCTCTCACGGTACTTCCTGTCCGATAGAGCCTCAAAATCGCATTTCCTCTTAACTAACTTCATAAGATTTTCTTCAAAATCAATCTCATCAAAGCACCTGCCAAGATGCTCCGTTAGAACCTCACGTGAGATTCCCTTCTTATAAAGCTCACTCTTTATCCTACTTTTGCCGTACAGCTTGATATTCGCAAGCTGCTCAACCACTCGCTCAAGTATACGCCGTTCGTCAATATAGCCGAGCGCGGCAAGATACTCCGCCGCGTCCGCGGAGATGTACTTGTCAAATCCGCGACTGCGAAGCTTCGTTGTCAGCGCGGACTTCGTGTTATCTCCATATGAGAGCAGATCAAGTCCCTTTTTGATCGCTTCCCACAGCTTTGCATCATACTCAAGAGTGTCAAACTGCTCCGGCGTGAGCTCATACGGAAGTCTTTCGCCACCGATATTTCCAATCTCAAACAGCATTTTCGATGAAAGCACGAGCTTTCTTGTCTCCTCATGCCCACCGCCGTCCGAAAGCTTCACCGTCAGCTCTACCTCCTCGCCCATACGTCGGGGGACAAGCTGTGTTATGGTGATCGAGACCGCCATCAGTCGTCATCCGTTTCGAGAATGGAGATGTTCAGCGCCTCGTCGTCAGGATCTATTTCACCACCGTCACTGTCCTCGTCTGCGAAGTCCTGACTTATCATCGCGGAAACCTGATCCTTCTTACCCATTATCTTTTCGATAAGCTCTTTCATTATCTCATCGTTCGACTCGATGTACTTGCGCGCGTTCTCCTTGCCCTGCGCGAGACGCTGACCGTTGTAGGAGAACCATGAGCCGCTCTTATGTATAAGATCAAGCTCGACTGCGATATCAAACACTTCGCCCGATTTGGAGATGCCCTGACCGTAGAGAATGTCAAATTCCGCTACCTTAAAGGGCGGTGCCACCTTGTTCTTTACGACCTTGCACTTAACATGATTTCCGTAAACATCGTCGCCGTCCTTAAGCTGCTCGGCACGGCGGATCTCAATTCTCACCGATGCATAGAAGCGCAGAGCGCGACCGCCTGATGTGACCTCGGGGTTTCCGTAGGAAATACCGATCTTCTCGCGGAGCTGGTTTATGAATATAAGCACGCAGTTCGACTTTGCGGCAACGCTCGAAAGCTTCTTAAGCGCCTGCGACATGAGTCTTGCCTGCATTCCGACATGAGATGCACCCATATCGCCGTCGATTTCCTGCTGTGTTACGAGAGCCGCAACCGAGTCAACGACCACAACGTCAATAGCGCCGGAGCGAATGAGTGCCTCGGCAATTTCACGCGCCTGCTCACCGCTCGACGGCTGTGAAACAAGCAGATTATCGGTGTCAACACCGAGTGCCTTTGCATAGATGGGGTCGAGAGCGTTTTCGACGTCGATGTACGCCGCCTCGCCGCCGAGCTTCTGTGTTTCGGCGACAACATGGAGAGCGACGGTAGTTTTACCCGAGGATTCGGGACCGTATATCTCGACGATACGTCCGCGCGGAACACCGCCGATACCGAGCGCCAAATCGAGCGTCAGCGAGCCGGTTGAAATTGCGCTGACTTCCATTGCCGGCGCTTCACCCATACGCATTATCGTTCCGCTGCCGTACTTTTTCTCGAGCTGACCTATAGCTCCCTCTATGGCTTTCTTTCTTTCTTCCTTATCGGTGATCTGCTGCGGCACGGGCTTACTCTTTGTCTTTGCTTTCATTGGTGTTGTTTCCTTTCGTTATTTTGTAAATTTCGTTTGGTGTAATTTTTTAGGGACGCTCCTAACGTTGATGCTCCTTGCGGCGTTTCTCGCCGCCTGCCGAAAATGCGTTTGACGGCTCCGCCGTCAAACGGTCGGGGGCTACCTTGCTCTCAAACTCCGATGCAGTCCGCCCCCGACACCCCTGCTCGCCTCGGCTGTGCGGCTGCCTTAAGATATAAAATTTTGTCTTTTCTGCTACGGCTGCCAGCCAAGGAGTTGGGGTTGGCAGGGGAAGA
>JAZRAB010000093.1:0-4548 GCA_045634345.1 Candidatus Flemingiibacterium sp.
ATGAAAATGCAAAGGATTACCATGTCCTTGCCGCGGAGGGACTTTGTGAACTGCCGCCGATAAGACGTCTGAAGGCAGCGATTTTCGTTGACTGCGGCCTGCTTAGCGCCGCAATGCCAGAGCAGGTCAGAGTATTGATACTTGAGCGCCCGTTTGCACTTTCCGAGCTTCGTGAGTTTATCACCGATGTTCAGGAAAAAGCCGATGAGGGTGAATACGAGGAAAATCAGCTTATTATTTCATCTGAAGATAAAACGGTAAGCTTTGGGGACGCGGTGGTTAAATTGACTGCGCGAGAGTTTGCACTGCTTGAATATTTACATGCACGTCCCGGTGAAACTATCAGTCGTGCGGAGCTATTACACAATCTTTGGAGAGACGAAAACGCACGCGATACAAATATAGTAGATGTATATGTACGATTTTTGCGTTCAAAGCTTGATGAGCCGCTTGGACTTCGCTTGATTCGCGCAGTACGCGGCGAGGGGTATGTTTATGCATACGAAAACTTTGGCGCACGCGCAAAGGAAGCGCAGAGGCGGAGCAGGGCAGAGGCAGAGAAAAGCAGTGACGAGGAGTAAGTTAGATGAACAATCAATTCGATTTAATGATACTGAACGCACGCCGAGTCAAGATGACAAACGGAAGCAGTGAGGTTTGCGCAGTTCTTGTGAAGGACGGTAAGATAGCTGCAATTGTACCGCGTGCCAATGCAGATGAATATAGTGCTGACACTGTCATCGACGGCGGCGGTAAATATATAATTCCGGGTATGATTGATCTGCACGTGCATTTGCGCGATCCGGGATTTGAGTATAAAGAGGACATTATTTCCGGCTCCAAATGTGCGGCGGCTGGTGGAGTTACATCTGTGTTTGCGATGCCTAACACCAAGCCTGTGACTGACAGCGCAGACGTTCTTGGATATATACGCGGTAAAGCCAGAGATGCCGATTGCCGTGTGTTTCCGGTTGCGGCGATAACCAAGGGACTTGAGAGCGGTGAGCTTTGTGACATGGTTTCGCTTAAAGACGCAGGTGCGCAGGCATTTTCGGATGACGGAAAGCCCGTTATGACATCAAAGCTCCTTTATGAAGCGATGAAGATAGCCGCCGAGAATGATCTTCTTATTATGTCGCACTGCGAGGACATGTCTCTTGCAAAAGGCGGAGCGATAAACGAAGGTAAGATCTCGCGTATGCTGGGACTTCCGGGTATTCCAAATCTTGCCGAGGATGTTGCAACAGAGCGCGATATCATGATTGCCGAGGCAACAGGCGCAAGACTTCATATATGCCACGTTTCCACGCGAGGCTCACTTGACTGCATACGCCGTGCAAAGGCACGCGGTGTCCGCGTTACTGCGGAGACCTGTCCGCATTATTTTTCCCTTACCGATGCCGATGTGATATACTACGGCGCGAATGCGAAAATGAACCCCCCACTCAGGAGTGCCGATGATGTGCGTGCTGTCATTGAAGCTGTGACAGACGGAACTATCGACTGCATTTCGACTGACCATGCCCCCCATTCAATCGAAGAAAAGTCGGGGGATATCAAAGCTGCACTTAACGGCATAATCGGTCTGCAGACGTCATTCGCGGCGGCATATACAAATCTTGTTGTGCCGGGGCATATTGACCTCGCACGTCTTATTGAGCTTATGGCGTCAAATCCGGCGCGTATCACGGGGCTTGACAAGCTTGGACTTGGTTCGCTTGAGGTAGGCTCACCGGCGGATTTCGCGCTTGTAACGCTTGGCTGTGAAAATACAGTCACCAAGGAATCGCTCCGCGGAAAATCAACAAATACCCCGTTTGTCGGAATGACATTCGGTGCGCGCATTGATGCGACTTATCTCGGCGGAAAATGCGTTTTTGATATAAACAACTAAACAATATATTTTTGAAAGGAATTATTACCATGTCTTTTGAACCGTTAATCGAAAAAATCCGTGCTAAAAACAATCCTACTGTTATGGGACTTGACCCTGTACTTGACTATATTCCGCAGTATATCCGTGACAAAGCGGTAGCCGAATACGGCGACAGCTTCAAGGCTGCCGGCGAGGCAATATTTGAATTTAACAAAGGACTTATTGATGCGGCGGCAGAGCTTGTCCCTGCGGTAAAGCCGCAGTCGGCATTTTATGAAATGTACGGCATCGAGGGACTTATTGCGCTTGAGCGTACAATTGAATATGCGAAAGCGGCAGGACTTTACGTAATACTTGACGTAAAGCGCAACGATATTGGGTCTACTGCAGAGGCTTATGCCAAGGCATTTATCGGACAGACACAGCTCTTTAATTCAAGCGCAAAGGCAACCCCCGTTGACTGCGTTACCGTAAATCCCTATCTCGGCATTGACGGAGTTAAGCCGTTTATTGACATAGCGGCTGAGAATGACAAGTCAATGTTCATTTTGGTCAAGACCTCGAATAAATCCTCGGGTGACTTCCAGGATCTTGAAATCGGAGATTCCACGCTTTACCGTAAGGTTGCATCAAAGGTCGAGGAGTGGGGCGCCCCCTATATCAGCGATTCCGGTTACAGCCCGTGCGGCGCGGTTGTCGGCGCTACTTATCCAAAGCAGCTTACCGAGCTTCGTGCTGCAATGCCTCATACCTTCTTCTTGATTCCCGGTTACGGTGCGCAGGGCGGCGCGGCTAATGATATCGTCGGCGCGTTTGACAAAAACAAGTCCGGTGCAATCGTCAATTCCTCGCGTGCACTTATGTGCGCTTACAAGAAAGCAGGCGATGACGGCACAAACTTCAAGGCATGCACCCGCGATGCTGTAATCGCAATGCGTGATGACATCAATTATGTGCTTTAATGAATTTTGAAAGGATATACAAATGCAAACATTAAAGGATAACGGTAAAATAATTCACAATCGGCGTATTTCAGATGCGGCACCGCTCTATGATATGCTTATCGAATCCCCCGATATTGCAAAGAGCGCACTTCCGGGACAGATTGTACATGTTATGTGCGGCGATGGAACAACACTTCGCCGTCCCATCTCGATTTGCGAGACAGTCGGTGACTGTGTGCGCCTTTGCTATGAGGTGCGCGGAAAGGGAACGGAGTGGATGGCAGAACGCCGTGAGGGAGAATATATAAGTCTTCTTGGTCCTCTCGGACACGAATTCACTGTAAATGACGGCGAGCGTGCATTGCTTGTTGGCGGTGGAATCGGTATCTACCCACTTTTGTCAGTCGGGAAACAGTGCAAGGGAGCAAAGGCGGCATTCGGATTCAGAAATGCTTCGCTGATAAACTCGGTCGATCTTTTTGAGTCGAACGGTATTTCTGTATCGGTCATAACGGACGACGGTTCGAGCGGACGTAAGGGTTTTGTCACTGAGCTTGTGCGCGATGCGCTTGAGGCGAAGGAAGTTGACGCAGTATACGTGTGCGGACCGCGTGGTATGATGGCGGCTGTTGCGGCAATCTGCGAAGAAGCCGGAGTACGCTGCGAGGTTTCGATGGAAGAACGGATGGGGTGCGGTGTAGGCGCTTGCCTTGCATGTGTCTGCAAAACGACCTTCAAGGACAATCTCGGAGTGACCGGTGAGAAGTATAAGCGCGTATGCGTTGACGGCCCCGTATTTGATTCAAAGGAGATCATCTGGAAATGAAAAATATAGATTTATCAGTGAATTTCGCTGGCGTAACCTTGAAAAATCCAATTGTTACCGTAAGCGGAACCTGCGGATTTGGCGAGGAATATGCGCCGTATTATAAAGCGGAACAGCTCGGTGCTATCGAGGTTAAGGGCATGACGCTTGCGCCGAGGCTCGGTAATCCACCGCCGCGTATCGCGGAAACACCGTCGGGTATTCTTAATTCGATTGGTCTCCAGAATCCAGGAGTTGATGTTTTTGTTTCAGAAGAACTTCCGCGCCTCAAAAAAGACGGTGCGACTGTTATCGCAAACATCTCCGGCTCTACGATCAAGGACTACTGTAAGGTTGCCGAGATACTTTCAGAAACGGACGTTGATCTTATTGAGATGAATATCTCTTGCCCCAACGTAAAAGAGGGCGGCGTAGCGTTCGGAACGAATGCCAATACGGTGTTTGAGATTACCTCCGAGGTGAAAAAACACTCAAAAAAGCCGGTCATCGTCAAGCTTTCGCCTAATGTGACCGACATCACCGAAATGGCGCGTGCCGCAGAGGCAGGCGGCGCGAATGCGCTGTCGCTCATTAACACGCTGCTCGGTATGCGTATTGATATAAAAACAAAGCGCCCGATACTGCGCAATAATGTCGGCGGCATGTCGGGACCTGCAATCTTCCCTGTGGCTGTGCGCATGATCTGGCAGGTGCGTCAGGCGGTTGGACTTCCGCTTCTCGGAATGGGCGGCGTGGCAAGCGCCGAGGATGCGATTGAGATGCTTATTGCAGGCGCCGATATTATAGGCGTTGGTACGGCGATGTTCGCAAATCCCTATCTGCCGCTTGAGATAATCGACGGTATTGCGAAATACATGGAAGAAAACGGAATCAAGAACGTAGCGGACATTTCCGCGACTGTT
>JAZRAB010000094.1:0-1775 GCA_045634345.1 Candidatus Flemingiibacterium sp.
TTTCTTTGTAGAGGATGACTCGGAGAAAACGCTTGCAGAGTTGTTCTTCGGAGAAACCGAGCCGGATAATGCGCTTCTGAATAAAATTTTCCTTCAAGGAAACTCAAGCGTAAGCAACTTGATATATAGCGGTCTCGCCATGGCATGTACCGATAATGGCGAAACAACCTCTTGGCTTGCAAAGCTTAAAGGTCAGGATCCGTATGCGGAGTATGATGATCTTTTATACAGCGATATTGCAGATTATATGTTTGATTCGTTTAGCGAGATCAACGATGCGCTTAACGAATATATACAGTATGGAAAGCCAATCATTGACTCTCTCGAAATTACGGATGATATGAGTATCGAGCAAGCAAGTGATGCGATTCCTGCGGAGTATGCCCAAGCGATGATGCTGTATGATACGCTTTCCGACTATAAGTATAACGGAAAGCCGCTTCTTGACTTCTTTTTACAGGATCCCGACGAGATCGATACGGAGGAGTTTTATCCCCTTTTGGCCACTATGTCTGTGGGACAGCGTGCCATTTTGAAATTTGTGGGCCTCAGATCCTTGATTGCATTTGCAGGCGGCGACCAAGAGGGCATTGAGTATTACGAAAACCTGATCCTGGATGTTTTCTATGATACGGGAATTGAAGGAGATGTTTCTGTTTATTATGGAGTAGATCGCTCGCTCTTTGATGGCGGCATTGCTCTTACCAACGCTTCTCTTCGTAAATCGGCCTCCACGGGTGACAATAGCTGGTACAGTGAGAAAAATCTCAATCCGGCAGTAAGCATCGCGTTGCGCACACTTCAGGGTGTCAGCGGAATGGTAATGATCGCCATGCCCATTTGGAAAAAGGTCGCAATTTCCGCAGCGAGAAAAGAGGCTATGGCTCTCGGAGAAAGCATGCTGGAGACGTTGAAGGAGCTTCATAATATGACGGGTGGTCGTAGAAAAGATCCGGATAAGATATTTACAAAGCTAATGAACGGCTCTTTGGATAACCCGTCGCAGAGAGCACTTGCTCAGTCGATTAAGAGTCAAGCTGACGATGCTGCGAATGCCGCGCTCAAAGCGGCAAAAGCAAGCATCTCGAATGTTGCTAATGTAGTTATGGGTGTTGCCGCAGGCATTATGCTGATTGCTGAAGGCATCGCAATCGGTATTAAGGTTTATAATTATTATCATCCCGAATACTCTGAAATTCCGAGGATCATAGTGGATGAAGTGGTGACCGATACCGATAGCTACTACGTAAACTATTATGCAGTAAAGGATCAGACGGGCAAGTCGGGTGACCTGAATGCATGGAGCGCACAGAGATGGAACGCGCTTTATACTACGACCGACAAGAAGGCGGGCGATCCGATTATTGCATCGAGCCTTGTGGTAAAGCTCAGGAATAGCGAATTCCCGAGCGAAGAGCACGGAGCGGTTCACTACTTCGGTGAAACTGCGGCGGCGAACGTCAATCGTTATCAGTTCAAGAAAACCGCAACCGCCACCTACATTTTCTATGAGAGAGATCACAGTGTGTCTATGGCGGCATCCACCTTCTCGGGCGGCCAGCTCGTGATGTTCACGGGCTTCGGACTGATTGGCGGTGCTATGATCGGTAGCCTTGGCGTGATCGGCGCAGGCAAGATGAAAAAGAAGAAGGAATCTTCCGAGGTCGAATAAAAATCAAAAGGATTATTCCGAAAGGTACTTGCCAAGTCGGCGCGTTTGTGCTAAAATAATGCCGTAAGAGGTTTAAATCGCAGGGGATGTGTAGAAACGCATC
>JAZRAB010000095.1:0-21199 GCA_045634345.1 Candidatus Flemingiibacterium sp.
AGCGCGCGAGTTTATACGCCCACGAAACGGCAGGCTGCACGCCGATATTGTGGGGATGAACCGTCGGATTTTGCTTGAATCCGACCTTGACGACGCAAACATCGACGTTTGCGAAAGATGCACCTGCTGTGAACCGTCGCTGTTTTTCTCGCATCGCGCCTCACACGGTTTGCGCGGCACGATGCTGTCGGTGATTTCATTGTAAATTATTGTTTATCTGGGAGTGTAATGCTACGTGCATTGGTGCTCCCACGCGGCGCACCGCGCCGCCTGCCGTATTGCTCGCGGCGGCACTGCCGCCGCTCGGGGGGGGAACCATTTGCTTTCGGCAGGCGGTGCAAAGCACCGCAAGGAGCACCAATGCTCGTAGCATCAAACTCCTCTATAAACTCAAATTTATACAAAAAAGCCCGACGGATTTTTGCTTTGTGACGTTTCGGTGACGAATATCTGCAAAAATGTGATATTTATCGGAATCCTTGCCGATTTATCGGCAATATACACCCGTGTTCAAGATTTATTCAAAATAATATGTTATACTTTTTCCATGCCGATGTCGATATCGGAATGGATATGAAAATCATTACCACAATTTTGGGGGAAAAATAAATGATACAAGTAAAGAACCTTGTCAAGCGGTTCGGCGCGAAATACGCGGTCGATGACATCAGCTTCTCAATTGGTGAGGGCGAGGTCGTCGGCTTTCTCGGTCCGAACGGTGCGGGCAAATCGACCACAATGAATATTATCACGGGATATATGTCCTCGACCTCGGGTACGGTCGAGATCGGTGGAGCTGATATTCTCGATGACCCGATCGGCGCAAAGAGACGCATCGGCTATCTGCCCGAGCAGCCGCCGCCTTACGTTGATATGACCGTGCGCGAGTATCTTAATTTCGTTTACGACCTTAAGGGCTGTAAGCTTAACCGCAAAAAGCATCTTGAGGAGATCTGCCGAGTGGTCAAAATACTCGATGACTACAATAAAAACCGCCTTATAAAGAATCTTTCAAAGGGATACAAGCAGCGTGTCGGAATCGCACAGGCACTTGTCGGAAATCCCGGCATCATCATACTCGACGAACCGACTGTCGGCCTTGACCCGAAGGAGATAATCGAGATTCGCTCGCTTATACGTGCGCTCGGCGAAAACCATACGGTTATCCTCTCGACTCACATACTTACAGAGGTGCAGGCGGTATGCGACCGCATACTTATCATCAATTCCGGCAAGCTGATTGCTGATGAAAAAGCCGAAAACATCATCAATATGCTTGAGGGAAGCCGCCGTCTTAATGCGCGCATTTGCGGTGCTCA
Source organism: Candidatus Flemingiibacterium sp. (assembly GCA_045634345.1). Classification (GTDB taxonomy): domain Bacteria; phylum Bacillota; class Clostridia; order Oscillospirales; family CAG-272; genus Flemingiibacterium. The sequence goes on from JAZRAB010000095.1 coordinate 1,320, forward strand.
GCGCGATGTTTTGCGTGAGCTTCGCGCAATTCCCGAAATAACACGTGCGGAGGTCATCGGCGAGCGCGATGGAGACAGCTTCCTCTACTCTATCGAGAGCAGCGCAGGCGTGGACATCAGAAAGTCGCTTTTCTATATGCTCGCAAAAAACAACCTGCCGCTTATCGGGCTTACCGAGCAGAACACGAGCCTTGAGGATATATTCATTTCGCTCGTTGACAAAAAGCAGACGAGTGCCAAAAAGTCGGGCGACAAGCCGAAATTTGATATAAAGCAGTCTGCAAACGAGCCTAAAAAGGAGGATGAGAGCGATGCTGGCAATATATAAGCGTGAGATGCAGGCGTATTTTACTTCGCCTGTCGGTTATGTCTTTATCGCGGTGTTCCTTGCCGTGAACGCTTTCCTTTTCTGCTTCACGACGCTTCTTATGGGCACAGCCGCGGATGTCGGAAATTATTTTTCCTTCATTATGTTTATATTCATAGTCCTTGTGCCGATGCTTACGATGAAGATGTTCAGCGAGGAACGCAAGATGCGTACCGAGCAGCTTCTTCTCACCGCCCCTATCGGACTTATGAGTATGGTACTTGGTAAATTTCTCGCCGCATTTACAATGTTCGGCGGTACGTTTATTGTGGGAAACCTCATTAATTTTTCGCTTCTTTATACATACGGAACCCCCAATACGGCAAACCTCATCTCAAATTCGATCGGCATCCTGCTTATTGGTGCGGCGTTTATCGCTATCGGACTCTTTGTCTCCGCACTCACCGAAAACCAGATAGTTGCCGCTATCGGTACTATGGGCATACTTCTTTTCATGCTGATGATAAACCTTTTCAACAGCTTTATTGATTCATACGCAATCCGCGTTGTACTCAGCTGGATATCGGTGTTCAGCCGTTTTTCAAACTTCGGCTACGGCATAGTCGACCTTGCCGCACTGCTTTACTATTTCTCGATCTGCTTTGTCTTTATGTTCTTAACGGTGCGTATTTACGAAAAGCGCCGTTGGTCGTGATAGGGGAGGTGCCATTATGAATCAGAAAAAGCTCGCAAGCATGCGAAAATTCAAATTCGGCGTTATCTCGGTAATACTTACCGCTGTGGTTATAGCCGCAATTGTTATTGTCAACGTCATCTTCTCGTCTCTTGCATACAATAAAAACTTGTATCTTGATCTTACCAAAGAAAAAATATACGAGCTTTCCGACGCGGGGCGCGAATTTCTCGACGAAATCGACGCCGACATCACAGTGCATTTCTGCGCTCCGTTTGACAAGCTCGAAGGAAGCCACATGGCAAACATGGTCTTTAACCTCGTAAAAGAGATCAGTGCGGAATACGAAAATATAACCTACGACTACATAGATATCAATAAAAATCCTACAGCGGTGACGAAATACAAATCCACCGCAAACACAACCATCGTCGATTCCAGCGTGATAGTCGAGAGCGGCAAGGAATTTCGCGTCCTCAATCTTTCAAATATGTTCATGTACGAAGACGAAAAGCGATCAACCCCGTGGGCGTTCAATGGCGAGCTGAAGCTGATCACCGCCATGGCGCAGTGTACACAGATAGACACGCCGATCGCTTACTTCACAACAACTCACGGCGAGACCTTCTCGAACGGTATGATGCAGCTCTTTTTGGATGCAGGCTTTGAGATACAGCCCATTGATCTTACCAAGGATGAAATCAACGAGGCGGCAAAGGTCATCGTCATTTCAAGCCCCGTTTATGACTTTGAGGGAATATCGGAGCTTACGGCAGGAAGAAAATCCGAGATTGAAAAGCTTGATGATTTTCTTGACGGGTTCGGAAGCGTTATGGTGTTTATGGACACCGAGACCGAGGAGCTTCCCGAGCTTGAGGAATTTCTCGCCGAATGGGGCATAGAGTTTGACGCTTCGATACTTAAGGACCATTCAAACTCCATTGACAGCGATCCGCTTACACTTGTCGGAAACTATTCGCTTGAAGACACGGTCGGCGGACAGCTTGTCAGCGAGATAGTCTCCGTCGGTACTGCGCCGAAAACCATCATACACAACGCACGTCCGATAAATCTGCTTTGGGAAGAGAATAACGGACGTCAGGTATCAACAGCGGTATATTCGTCTGCAACTGCCGAAAGATATGTCGATGGTGCAGCAGTGGACCGCGGCGCATTCCCGCTCGTAACGGTCAGCCAAGAAGCTCGTTATATTGATAATACCCCCCATTATTCATACGTCTTTGCGGTCGGCTCGAAGTATTTTGCCGCAGATGCCGCACTGACGCCGTCATACGGCAACAGTGATATTATTTACACCATGATGCGTGCAATGGGTAAGACTCAGGTGCCAATCGACCTTAAGCTTAAGATGTTCGAGAACAACGCACTTGATCTTACTTCCGCCGAGGCGCATACCTGGACGTGGCTGCTCACGCTTGCAGTACCGCTCTGCGTATTCGGTGTAGGTGTTGTCGTTTGGATCAGGAGAAAGCACTCATGATGAATAGCAACGATTTTGATAAGACCGAATCCACACTGTTCGGCACGAGCGAACAAAATCCGGCGCCAACGCCCAAAAAAACCGATTTGATAAAAAGGCAGCGTCGGGCTATTGTAATTCTCGCGCTTGCCATTGCCGCGGCAATACTCGTATACGCCTTTGTCGTGATGCCGATTATAAACGCATCGGATGAGACTCCCGATGAGGAGGTCGAGCTTCTTGACGGCGAGGTGCTTGGCGCAGGGAATCGCATACTGCTTTTTGAGCATTATGAGCGCGATGATATAAGCAAGATTGAAATACACAATGAGTACGGCGAATACGGTTTCTACTTCGACGAGACCGCCGGGGCATTTTACATTATCGACCATCCCTTTGCGCCGTATGATTCCACTTTGTTTGCTTCACTCATCGTCAGCACGGGGTATACCCTCTCAAATGAGCGTATACACACCGACTGCGAGGATATGAGCGAATACGGACTTGCCGACGAGCAGTCCCCTGCTCACTTTACTCTAACCTCGCGCGGCGGCGAAGCACATACGGTTTATATAGGTGATATTACTCCCTCGGGAAGTGGATATTACGCACGCTATGGGGGCAGAAACGCCGTCTACATACTTGACTCATCAATAGGCGATACGGTGCTTGTGCCCTTTGAGACTCACATTTCACCTATGCTTGCGCTCCCTATGGCACAGAACGATTACTTCATGATCGAGAAGTTCACGCTCATGCGCGGCAAGGATGTGGCTCTGCAGGTGACATACCTCGATGAAGCGGAACAGGCGGCAGCGGCAGCTATCAGCGCATACAAAATGCTCGCGCCTGCCGATTATGCCGTCAACACCACGAATTACCTCACCGCACTTGAATCGCTGATGGAGCTTAAGGGAACGAGCACGCTCGTATACGCGCCGAGCGACGAGGAGCTTGCCGAGTACGGTCTTGCCGATGCGCCGTTCAGTATTCACTATAGCTATCAGGGCATTGACCAGTCGGTTATATTCAGCGAAAAGAATGAAAACGGCAACTACTACGCTTACTCCCTGCTGTTCGACCTCATCACGGAGGTTGACGGTGATACGATGGCGTGGCTTGAGTGGGAGACCATCAATTGGGTGGATCAGCCGATATTCATGATGAATATAAACGATATAAGACGGATAACCCTCGAGAGCGATACCGCAGTACGGATATTCGAGCTTGACGGAGCGGACAGCGAGCTGACCGTCGTCGAGAGCGTGACCGGAGTAACGCCGGATGTGTCGAACTTCCGAAAGTTCTATCGCGTACTTCTTATGGTCTATCTGCAGAATTACGTGTCGGAGGATCTCACGGGCGAGCAGGTCGCGGCACTTGAAAATGAGGATAATCTCTATCTTACGCTTAAAATAGAGACTCGCGCCGGTAAGGTGACAGAGTTTAAGTTCTATCCATATTCGACGCGGCGTGCGTATTACACGGTCAACGGCGAGGGTGAATTTTACGTCCTGCGCGACATGGTGACAAAGGTAATAACCGATGCCGAAAAAATAATGTCGGGCGAAACAGTCGATCCCGATGCACACAGTTAATTAAAAGGACAGTCCGTCATGCGGACTGTCCTTTTTTGCGCTCCCCTTTGCCGTGCATTATGCCCATAGAAACACATCTCGGTTTATATAATTTCGTTATACTATTATATTCGACAAAAATAAGCACGAATTATCGGCGAATTTGCCAATTGACATTTTGCTTCAAATGCTATATAATAGATACTGCAGTCGCAACCCATACTATATATAGTGGTATCGCATGGTTGACAACACTATATTTTGTGGTGTGGCGAGAATTGCAATTTTTTGTCTCACGGTAAAAAAGAGACGGTTTACATATAAAAATCAATGATAAGGAGAAGGACATGATTACCAAAATAGTTAAGCGCGACGGACGTGAGGCTCCGTTTAATATTGAAAAGATTGCACAGGCGATCTTCAAGGCTGCAGAGGCAGTCGGCGGTCACGATTACAGTACCGCTATGGACCTTGCCTGCAAGGTTGCGGAGCAGGTGGAAAAGGATTGCGCGGTGAGCGGCAAGCTCCCCTCTGTCGAGCAGATTCAGGATACCGTTGAGAAGGTGCTCGTAAACAACGGTCACGCACGTACCGCGAAGGAATACATCCTTTACCGTGCAACACGTACACGTGCACGTGAAATGAACACCAAGCTGATGAAGACCTACGAGGATCTTACCTTTAAGGCAGCAAAGGATTCCGATATCAAGCGTGAGAACGCTAATATCAACGGCGATACCGCAATGGGTACGATGCTCAAATACGGCTCCGAGGGTGCAAAGCAGTTCTATGAGATGTACATTCTCGATCCCGTTCACGCAAAGGCGCACAACGAGGGTGATATTCACATCCATGACCTTGACTTCCTCACCCTTACCACTACGTGCTGCCAGATCGACATTATAAAGCTGTTTGAAAACGGCTTCTCCACCGGTCACGGCTTTCTTCGTTCACCTAACGACATCGCAAGCTATGCGGCTCTCGCCTGCATTGCTATTCAGTCGAACCAGAACGACCAGCACGGCGGTCAGTCGATCCCGAACTTCGAGTACGGCATGGCAGACGGCGTAAGAAAGACCTACAAGAAGCTCTACAAGCGCAACCTTATCAAAGCGCTTGAAATGTCCGATGTGGATGACGCGGAGATGCTCGCAGAGAGGATTCTCACCGCAGTGGCAATAACTCCCATGCTCGCTGACGATGCTGCGTTCGTTGAGGCAATCACCAATGCCCTTTCAGAAGCTATCGGCGCAGACAAGGCAAAGCGCGTTGTTGATTTCACACGCAAGTATACGCTTGCAGAGACAGAGCGTGCAACATTCCAGGCAATGGAAGCGCTCATTCACAACCTCAATACCATGCATTCGCGTGCAGGCGCACAGATTCCGTTCAGCTCGCTTAATTACGGTCTTGACACCTCTGCAGAGGGAAGACTTGTTATGAAGTCGATCCTTCTCGCTACCGAGGCAGGTCTCGGAAACGGCGAAACTCCGATATTCCCCATTCAGATCTTCAAGGTTAAGGAAGGCATCAACTACAACCAGGGTGATCCTAACTACGATATCTTCAAGCTCGCCTGCCGTGTATCCGCAAAGCGTCTCTTCCCGAACTTCTCGTTCATCGACGCCCCCTACAATCTGCGTTACTATCAGCCCGGCAAGCCCGAGACTGAGGTTGCATACATGGGCTGCCGTACTCGCGTTATGGCAAACGTATACGACAAGGACAACGAGATCGTATACGGACGCGGAAACCTCAGCTTTACTTCAATCAACCTGCCGCGTATTGCTATCAACGCAAACGGCAATATCGATTGGTTCTTCGAAGAGCTTGACCGTAAGGTTTCGCTCGTATTCGACCAGCTCCTTGACCGCTTCAAGATTCAGTCCGAAAAGACCGTCCGCAACTATCCCTTCCTCATGGGACAGGGCATCTGGCTCGGCTCGGACAAGCTCGGTGTTGACGACAAAGTCGGCGAGGTGCTGAAGCACGGCACTCTCACTGTCGGCTTCATCGGACTTGCAGAGTGCCTCAAGGCTCTCATCGGCAAGCACCACGGTGAATCGAAGGATGCACAGAATCTCGGTCTTGAGATAATCGGATTTATGCGCAAGCGCGCTGACGAAGCAAGCAAGAAGTACGGTCTGAACTTCAGCGTCATCGGCACTCCCGCAGAGGGTCTGTCCGGCAGATTTGTCCGTATAGACAAGAAGAAGTTCGGCGTGATCGAGGGCGTTACAGACCGCGATTATTACACCAACTCCTTCCATGTTCCGGTATATTATCCCATTTCTGCCGCCGACAAGATCAAGCTTGAGGCTCCCTACCACGACCTTACAAACGCAGGTCACATCACCTACGTTGAGCTTGACGGAGACCCGATGGAAAACCTCGATGCATTCGAGCAGGTTGTCCGCTGCATGAAGGAAGCAGGCGTCGGATACGGCTCGATTAACCATCCCGTTGACCGCGACCCTGTCTGCGGTTACACCGGCATCATCGGCAATGAGTGCCCGTCCTGCCACCGCACAGAGGCTGACGGCAAGGGCAAGTTTGAGCGTATTCGCCGTATCACGGGTTATCTCGTTGGCACGCTCGACAGCTTCAACGACGCAAAGCGCGCCGAGGTCAATGACCGCGTTAAGCATTCCGTCGGTTCTGAAGACACAAGCGACCTCTTCTAAAAACAATGTGGGTTATGTACAAAAGTACATAACGCGCGCTTTTTTATTTGCCTACGTGTTTTATAATCTTGTTGTATATTCTTAAAAGGAAGAAGGTTGATAGAAGTACAGAGCCAATCTCGGCAATAGGAAAGGCGAACCACACGAGGTTAATGCTTCCTGACAGCGATAGGAGATAAGCTACGGGCAAAAGTACGACAAGCTGACGTGTGGCTGATGTGATCAGACTATACATGCCGTTGCCTAGTGCTTGGAATACCGAACCAACCGTAATACAGTACCCGGCGAACAAGAAGCTCAGACAGATTATGCGAAGTGCCGGAACGCCAATGGCAATCATATTTTCTGATGCCTCAAACAGCATAAGCAGCTTGTCAGGGAATATCTGCATAGCGGCGACTCCAAACAGCATTATAAGCACTGCATAAATGCACCCGACCTTGATCGTTTTAACCATTCTCTCGCGCTTGCCAGCACCGTAGTTGTAGCTTATTATCGGTACGATGCCATTGTTAAGCCCGAACACGGGCATGAATATGAAGCTTTGAAGCTTGAAATATACGCCGAATACACTGACTGCGGTCTCGCCGATGGCCTCAAATCCAAGCAGGATTGTGTTCATACCGACGGTCATAACCGAGCCGATTGATTGCATGATTATCGACGGTACGCCTATTTTGTAGATTGCACCGATGCTTTTTAAATCGGGACGGTATTTTATGGGATTGATCTTTATTTCTTTGTTGAGACGGATGTTCAGTATAAGACCGACAACGGCGGCGATTATTTGTCCCATTACGGTAGCAATTGCCGCACCGGCGATGCCCATTGCCGGTATACCGAGCGCATCAACGCCGAAAATAAAGATGGGGTCGAAGATGATGTTTATTACCGCACCGAGTCCTTGCGTTATCATCGACAGCATTGTTTTACCGGTTGACTGCGAAAGGCGTTCAAATATGAACTGTCCGAAGATACCGACGGAAGCGCACAGCACTATCTGCAAATATACCGTCGCCCCCTCTGCGATTATAGGATTGTCGGTCTGCATTGATATAAACGTCGGAGCGAAAAATATACCGAGCAGCAAAAAGACTATATAGCTGCACACTGCAAGGAAAATACCGTTGTTTGCAATGCGGTTTGCGCCCTCGAAATCTTTCTCACCAAGCCGCTTCGACAGAAGCGCGTTTACGCCGACAACAGTACCTCCGCCGACTGCAATTGTGAGCATCTGCAAAGGGAAAGCGAGAGATATCGCTCCGAGCATCTGCTCGCCGAGATTGGCAATTTCGGGGTCTGTGATACGCGACACAAAGATGCTGTCAACGATATTGTAGAGAGCCTGAACAAGCATTGATGCCATCATCGGCAGACTCATTGTAAGCACAAGCTTATTTATGGGCATTATGCCCATTTTGTTTTCACGTGGTGTTTCATTTGTCTTTTTCATTAGTTATTCCTGATGTTTTTTGATTTTGGTTTGTTGTATAGCGAAAAGCCAAAAAATCGCTATGCAAAGCACGGAGCTGTCTTGCTTTGCAGGACACTCCGTGCTATAATGTTAAACGGTATGAATCTTGTTGTCAGCATCAGCGTGATCGGCATCAATGCCGTACTGCTGATTCTTTCTCCACTCAAAGAACTTGGTCGCAACCTGTTCAAAGAGCGCATAGGAAAGGACATCTTCATCTTGAATTGCCCACGGCTTTACCTTTTCACGAAGCTCGTCAAGCTCGGGCTTCAGATCATCCGCGGGACGGTAAGTGATCGGCTCGGCATCGCCGATGATCTGCTTCTGAAATTCCGGCTTTATCGGCATCGGAGATTTACCGTACTCACCGCGCACAAGGCCTTTAAATTCCTTGGTGACGTTCTTGTAACGCTCGCCCATTATGACGTTGAACACAGCCTGCGTGCCGACGATCTGGCTTGACGGAGTAACAAGAGGCGGATATCCTGCGTCTGCGCGCACACGCGGCACTTCCTCGAGTACCTCGATGAATTTGTCGGATTTGCCTGCCTGCTTAAGCTGGGAAACGAGATTTGAGAGCATTCCGCCCGGCACCTGATAGAGAAGCGCATTTACGTCTACCTTCAGCACCTTCGGGTCAAGCAGACCGCTTTCCATATACTTCTCACGAAGCGGCATAAAGTAATTTGAAATCTCATCGAGCTTTGCAAGGTCGAGTCCTGTGTCGTATTTTGTGCCTGCAAGAGACGCCACAAGCGGCTCTGTCGGCGGCTGGGATGTACCCATCGACATCGGCGAAATCGCAGTGTCAACAATATCTACGCCTGCTTCGATTGCCTTAATAAGAGTCATAGACGCCACACCGGCTGTGTAGTGGGTATGAAGCTGGATCGGAACCTTGACGGTCTCCTTGACAGCTTTGACAAGATCGTATGCATCATATGGCTTTAAAAGTCCTGCCATATCCTTGATACAGATAGAATCGGCGCCCATTTCTTCGAGCTGGCGTGCGTATTTGGTGTAGTATTCGGTTGTGTAGACGGGGCCGGTTGTATAGGAGATCGCCGCCTGAACATGACCGCCCTCTTTTTTTGTTGCGTTAATCGCGGTCTTCAGATTGCGCGGATCGTTGAGCGCATCGAAGATACGCAGAATGTCGATACCGTTTGCGATAGACTTCTGAACGAAGTATTCAACAACGTCATCTGCATAGTGACGGTAGCCGAGGATGTTCTGTCCGCGGAACAGCATCTGGAGCTTGGTATTCTTGACCGCCGCACGGATTTTGCGAAGTCTCTCCCACGGATCCTCGTTTAAGAATCTCATGCAGGAATCAAACGTAGCGCCGCCCCATGCTTCGAGAGAGTGGTATCCGATGCCGTCCATCGCTTCAAGGATGGGAAGCATCTCATCGGTCGTCATACGTGTCGCAACAAGAGACTGATGCGAGTCGCGCAGGACGGTTTCGGTAATTTTAACTTTAGCCATTTATGTGAACCTCCATTGTATTGGATTTAGGTTGTATGTATTATTTAAACATCGAGAGGAATACGCCTGCAGCAACAGCCGAGCCGATAACTCCGGCTACGTTCGGGCCCATTGCGTGCATAAGAAGGAAGTTCGAGGGATTCGCCTTCTGTCCCTCAACCTGTGCGACGCGCGCCGCCATAGGTACAGCGGAAACACCTGCCGAACCGATAAGCGGATTTATCTGTCCCTTTGTAACGATGCACATAATCTTACCGGTGATAAGACCGCCGATAGTCGATACGCAGAATGCGCACAGACCGAGGATGATGATGAAAATGGTGGTCGGACTCAGGAAATTCTCCGCATTAGCAGTTGCGCCGACGGAAACACCGAGACAGATTGTGACAATGTTCATAAGCTCATTCTGCGCGGTCTTCGAGAGACGGTCGGTAACGCCGCAAACATTGAGCAGATTGCCGAGCATGAGGAATCCGACAAGCGGTGCCGCATCGGGAACAATAAGGGTTACAACAACAGTAACAACGATGGGAAAGAGAAGCAGCTCGGTACGCGATACGGGACGGAGCGGCTTCATAACGATCTCGCGTTCCTTTTTAGTCGTAAGCAGTCTCATGAAGGGCGGCTGAATTATCGGAATGAGCGCCATGTATGAGTACGCAGCGATAGCGATAGCACCGAGCAGCGTTGGAGCGAGGGTTTTGGTAACGAGTATCGCCGTAGGTCCGTCCGCACCGCCGATGATACCAATAGCTGCCGCCGCTTCGGGCGAGAAACCGAGAAGCAGCGCGCCGAGAAATGCAACGAACACGCCGAACTGTGCGCCGGCGCCCATGAGTAAGCTCTTGGGGTTAGCAATAAGGGCGGTAAAGTCGGTCATCGCACCAACGCCCAGGAATATCAGCGAGGGATAAATGCCGAGCTTAACGCCGAGATAGAGGAAGTCGATAAGACTACCCTCATGAAGAAGTCTCGCACCGTCGAGTCCGCTCGGATCAAGGAAAAGCTCCATGTGGATAAGGTTTGCTCCGGGGAGATTTGCAAGGAGCATACCGAACGCGATAGGAAGCAGGAGCAGTGGCTCGAACTTCTTTGCAATGGCGAGGTAGATGAGCACAAAAGCAATACCCCACATAACAAGTGTTTTCCACGAGCCGTCAGAAAGCATCTGCGCGGCACCGGTGGAGTTTATAAAGTTGTTGATAGTATCTGACATGGTTGTACCTCTTTATTGCACGAGGTATCAGTTCATGGTGACGATAACATCGCCGGAATTTACGGATGCGCCCTTCTGAACATTGACAGAGGAAATCGTGCCATCCTCGGGAGCGGGGATATCGTTTTCCATCTTCATTGCTTCAAGCACACAGATAACGTCGCCCTTCTTTACTGCCTGACCGACGCTGACATTTACCTTTAAGATAGTTCCGGGCATCGGTGCGCTTACGCTTACCGCGCCGGCGGTGCCGGCAGGAGCCGCAGCCTTGGGTGCCGGAGCAGCAACGGGAGCAGGAGCTGCTGCAGGTGCAGCTGCCGCCGCAGGAGCTGCAACAGGAGCTGCGACAGGAGCCGCAGGAGCGCTTACGCCTGCGCCAAGCTCTTCGACCTCGACCTCATATACATTACCGTTTACGGTTACACTGAATCTTCTCATTTTTATTATCTCCTTTGTAGAATGTTATTTTGATGCCGTGCGACGAAATGACACGACTCTGAAGGATGTCTGCGGTTTATCCATGACGACGGCTATAGCCGCGGTGATAGCCGCGACAAGCTCGGCATCATCAGCCTGTGCCTGTACGGGGGTTGGGGCAGGTGCGAGAGTCGGAGCACCGGTCGCCGCAGCTTTCGCCGGAGCTTCCTCATTGCCGCCCTTATAGAATACAAGCTTGAACACGGAGAGGACTGCCCAGAGTATGATGAGTACCGCAAAGATAACGCCCATTCCGAGCAGTGCGGTCTGCAGTCCCATCATGAGTCTGTCGGCAAGAGGCGCTGAATTGCTCACCTCATCACCGAAATTTAATAAACTATCGAGAAATTCCATTTATTTGTCCTCCCATTATAAAGGAAGATTGGTGTGACGCTTCGGTATGCAAAGCGCATTCTTTGCGCCGAGCATTTCAAATGCGGCAGATGTGCGCTGACGAAGCTCGTCAAGACTTATAATATCATCAATCTCGCCTACTTTTGCGGCGATAACGGGGGATGCCATAACGCTATCCCAAGCCGCCTCGACCTCACCGCGTTTTGCATTGTCAGTGACCTTTTCATTCCAAGCAAATGCAACAGCGCTCTTTGTCGGCATCGCGCTTATCTTTGCATTCTCGGATGCAAGGGCGATATCCGCGCCGAGCGATTTTGAGCCCATAAGCGTGTACGCCGCGCCGTATGCCTTGCCAAGCACAACGGTTACTTTTGCCATCTCGCTTGATGCATAAGCAGACGCGAGACGTGCGAGTGCTGCGCTGTACTTCGCATTTTCATCAGCGGTGGTAGCCTCGTACCCCTCGGTATCAACGAGAGTGAGAAGGGGAATATCAAAGCAGTCACAGAAAGAGATGAATCTTGCCGCCTTTTTAGCCGCGCATGCGGTAAGCTTGCCGTTCTTCACGGCAGGATTATTAGCTGCAACGCCAATCACCATGCCGTTAAGCGTGATAAAGCCGGTGAGCATTGAGCCTGCGTGCTCCGCACCAAGCTCAAGGAATGACGCATCATCGGAAATCGCAGTGATAACGTCAGCCATGCTGTAGCCATCGTTTGCGGTAATAGCGGAAACATTCGCTGTGAGACGGTTGATCTCGTCGGTACTTGCCGAGTAAGCGGTACCGTCCGCGTTGTTCTGCGGAATGTAGGAAAGCAGACGGCGTGTATATGCAAGCGCATCTGTATCAGTTTCGCATACAGTATGAATCTGACCGCTCTTTGCGGCGGTCTCGATCTTGCCGTGCTCTGCGGTTTTGTCAACCTCATTCATTATGAACGGCGGGTTTATATAGAAGCATGCGTCCTTCGCGCCAATCAGTATATCGAACATCGAAGCGACTGTCGCGCATGCGCCGCCGCAGTTGCCTGCGATAACGGCAATCTGGGGAATAACGCCCGATGCGTCGGAGACCTTCCTCATTATCTTACCGTAGCCTGCGAGCGCACTCACGCCCTCGAGTACATACGCACCGGCGCTGTCGAAAATGCCAATGATAGGTGCGCCGTTCTTGATCGCAAGCTCGTAAAGATCGCATATCTTCTTTGCGTGCATCTCACCAAGTGCGCCTTTCATTCTTGAAAAGTCCTGTGCAAATGCGAATACGAGTCTGCCGTCTATAGCACCGTATCCGGTGACGACACCCTCGAGCTCACATTCACTGCCGCCAAGCTCTGCGGCGATACTGTGCGCAAATGCGCCGGTTTCGGCGAAAGTCCCCTCGTCAAAGAGAGCGGTTATATGTCTCTTTGCGCTTGAGGCTTCACTCGCGGCGAGTGTGCGCAGTTCTGCTGCCGACTTGAAATTCGGCAGGCTGTTTTGCGTAGTGTTCTCCATGTATTTACCTCCTAAAGCGGTTATCGTATAATTTTACGGATAAATGTGTAAATATGTTAAAAACATCACAAAAAGCGTGCTTTTTTTATATAAATACCATTCTACCCCATTATAATATAATTATAAAACAAAATCCGTTTTTTTTCAATATGCAAATTGCTTTTTTTAAGGTTTTTTTACAATACTATTATATGCATTTAGACGATTTCTTATTGTTTACAATATAATGTATAATTTCACGAAAGGATATGTTAAAATATATAAATAACGCATTATTGAGGAAGAAAAAATGTTAATTGACTTTCATACTCACGCTTTTCCGGACAAAGTCGCCGAGAAAGCGATCCCTAAGCTTGTCGGTATCGGCGGAATCGAACCATACGGTGACGGAACTGTTTCAAGCCTGCTTTCGCGCATGGACGAATGGGGCGTTGACCGTGCCGTAATACTTAATATTGCAACAAATCCGAAGCAGCAGACCAATGTAAACAACTTCGCAATTGAAATAAATTCGACATCTGACCGTCTGTATGCCCTCGGCTCGCTCAATCCCGAGAGCGATTGCATCTTGTCCGAGGCTCGCCGCTTGCGTGATGCGGGGATACGCGGAATTAAGATACATCCCGACTATATGGAAACCACTATAGATGACGAGAAATTCAACGCAATCTTTGCGGCATGCGTCGAGAACGACTTGTTTGTTGTAACTCACTCGGGATGGGATTTTATCTCGCCCGGTTTTATACATTGCACACCCGAGCGTATCGTCAAAGTGCTCGATAAATTCCCATCGCTGAAGCTTGTTGCGGCGCATATGGGCGCCTGCCGTCAATGGGACGAGGTTGAACAACTGCTTGTCGGCAGGAATGTCTGGCTTGAGACCTCGCTTGCTCCGCTGTTTGCGCTTGATAAAGCGCAGTGCGCACGTATGCTGAAGGAACACGATCCGGACAAGATACTGTTTGGCAGTGATTTTCCGTGGTATTCAATGGAGCTGGCAAATGAATATATGAGCTCGCTTGACCTTCCCGAAGAATTAAAAAGGAAGATCTTCAGCGAAAATGCAATAACCTTGTTAGGAGATAAGTGATGAAAAAAATCGTAGTAATAGACGGACAAGGCGGCAGAATCGGCGGACAGCTCGTTGCCGCACTTCGTGAAAAATGCACCTCGACAGAGATAATTGCTATCGGTACAAACAGTATCGCCACTGCGAATATGCTGAAATATTCCCCTGACGCGGCGGCAACCGGCGAGAACCCCGTAATAGTTGCCTGCCGTGATGCGAATGTTATTGTCGGTCCGATAGGTATCGTTATCGCGGACTCTCTGTACGGCGAAATCACGCCGGCAATGGCGGCGGCGGTCGGTCAAAGCCGTGCTGTGCGCGTGCTGATACCGATGAATAAGTGCGACAGTGTGGTTGCAGGCGTAGAGGACACCCCGCTCGGTGAGCTGATAAGCGAAGCAGTTGAGCGCGTTTTCTCGCAGTTATAAAATTTCGCCCGTAAAATGGGCGAAATTTTTTGCAAAAAATATTTTTCTGCGAGCTATTGACAAACGGACTTGTTTGTGATATAATATCAAGGTAATCGACCTATACGGAGAAGTCGCCTAGTTGGTCGAGGGCGCACGATTGGAAATCGTGTAGGCCTTAACGGGTCTCCAGAGTTCGAATCTCTGCTTCTCCGCCACAGAAAAAGCTCGGAAACATAAGCGTTTTCGAGCTTTTTATATCTTTGTATACAGCAGTGCGAAATGTAAGGCGCACCGAAGCTAAACTTCAACTGTTGCCTAGCGTTTATCCCTAATCCCAATATCAAGTAATACCGCTCCCGCAACGACAAGCAAAAGCGACATCAGTGCGTGCTCCATCTGTTCAACAAAAAGCACTTGGAGCCGTGCGGCATCGTATGTGTCAAGCGAAGCGGTGGTAAACGCTATGTATATGAGCACCGCCGAGACTACGGCAAGCCCGTATTTTAGTACCGCCATTGATATGCGGCATGGCAGTAGTTTTTTCATACTGATCCCCCTATAATATTACTATAATAATTATACCATATATCCCTCGCCGCGTCATCAATCGGTTTGTGGAAGCCGCGGCGAAATTTTCAAAATGTAAGGAGAGAGCAACACGGAAAATTCACGTATCGGACTGTCGAGCGCCTGCTTCTATCCCGAGGAAACACTTGACTCCATAAAAAAGTGCATCTCGCTCGGATTTAAAAACATTGAGATATTCATGAACTCCTTTTCGGAGATTGAAGATGCGTATCTCTCGCGCATCGCGGAGATATGTCGTGAAAACGGCGTTAAAATAAACGCTATTCACCCCTTCACCTCGGGTTTTGAATACATGTTTTTCTTCTCTGCCTACAAAAAACGCGCGCGGGACAGTATTGATTTCTTCTACAAAAAGTATCTTCACGCCGCCGCATACCTCGGCGCGGATTATTTTGTCTTTCACGGCGACGCGACAAAAGCCCCTTTTTTTGGCATGGATAACTACTGTGAAGTGCTCGCAATGCTTATGGACGCGGCAAAAAGTGAAGGCGTAACACTTGCCCACGAAAATGTATCGACCGCACATGCAGGCGATCCCGAATTTATGCGCGAGCTGCATGAACGCTTTGGCAGCGGCAAAATCAAATTCGTATTTGACCTGAAGCAGGCAGTGCGCGGCGGATACGATCCCCACACTATGCTTGACGCTATGGGACGCGATATCGTACACGTCCATATAAACGATTGGAAGGACGGCGAATGCCGTCTTCCTTACGCAGGCGAGCTTGATGTGGATAACGTCATATCTACTATTGAGGCAATGGGGTATACGGGTAAATATATCATTGAAGTCTACCGCAAGAATTTCACCGACGAGGGTGAGATTGCTACAGCGGCAAACGAGCTTCGCCGCCGTGATTATTGAGGTTGAAAATCAGAGTTTGCAGATAACAAAATCCGCACAGGCATGCACCTGTGCGGATTTTGTTTATCTGTTTTCCTTGTTGATTGCTTCCCAGATACCGTTGAGATATACGGCACCGAGTGCGCGGTCATAGAGACCGTAGCCGGGTCTGCCCGATTCGCCCCAGATCATACGACCGTGGTCGGGACGGATATAGCCGTCGAAATCAACATCCCATGCCGCCTTGAGCACCTCGTACATGTCAAGCGAACCGTTCTCACTAAGATGTCCCGTTTCATTGAAGTCACGGTTACCGGTAATCTTGATATTGCGCGCATGCAGGAAGTGGATACGCTTCATCGCGCCGAAGTGACGGATCATATCAACAACATTGTTGTTAGGATCAACGCCGAGTGAACCGGTGCAAAGCGTCAAGCCGTTGCATTCGCTGTCAACCAGCTTGCAGAAGCGTTCGAGATTCTTCGCGTTTGTGATAACACGCGGCAGTCCGAAGATACCCCACGGCGGATCGTCCGGGTGGATAGCCATTTTGATGCCGTTCTCCTCACAAACGGGAATAATTCCGTGCAAGAAATAGCTCATATTCTCCCAAAGCTTTTCCTCATCAACCGACTTGTACTCCGCAAGGAGTGCGCGGAGTCCGTCCTGAGTGTAGCTTTCGTCCCAACCGGGGAGCGAAAGCTTTTTGGTGTTGGGATCCATTGCAAGAACCTCGGCATCACGGTAAATGAGGCAAGTCGAACCGTCGGGATTATTGTGAGAGAGATCCGAACGGAGCCAGTCAAATACGGGCATAAAGTTATAACAAATAACCTTTACGCCTGCATCCGCGAGCTTCTTGATGTTGCGGCGATATACCTCGATATATTCGTCGCGCGAGGGCTTGCCGAGCTTGATATCCTCGTGTACGGGTACACTTTCAACCACCTCAAAAGCAAGACCGTGTGCATTTGCAGAGGTTTTTACCTTCGCAATGCTCTCTGCGCTCCACTCTTTTCCGGGCGGAACGTCATAAACCGCCGATACAATACCGGTCATCCCCGGAATCTGCGAGATATACTCGAGACTTACGGGATCGCCGTCACCGTAATGGCGGAAGGTCATTTTCATTTCCTTCATAGGTGCTTCCTCCTATATAAATTTTCTAGTATTAATAATACATGAAAATGCGCCGTTTGTCAATAAAAAATCCAATCGGTTATTTGCAAGACTTTAGGTTTTGAATCACTCATCAGCCAAGCTTCTGCAGTCTTATGTCCTTTCCGATAAATCGCATAACCATAAAATCCCCGAAAAGACGGCTTGTTATACGGTCGCTGTAACGCTCGCGTATCTCGCTTTGTGTGAGGTTTGTGCTGATAAGCATTGATTTTGAATGATTGATTCTCGTATTGATGATATTATAAAGGCAGGAGACAGTGAACTGATTTGTCATTTCCGTGCCGAGATCGTCGATAATAAGCAGATCGCAGTCGAAATATTTGTCGGTGCGCGATTCGGAATCGTCACTGTACGAGCGTCCGAAGCGCTCAAATTCAAAATCTGACAGAATATTCTGTGCGGTGTCGTAAACCACATCAAAGCCGCGCTCGATAAGCGTTTTTGCAATAGCTGTCGAAAGATGCGTCTTGCCAAGTCCGGTTGTTCCACAGAAAAAGACATTTTCGCCGTTCGTTCCGTCAAATGACTGCGCATAGGCACGGCAGGCGGAAAGGATCATCTCCATATTGGCACGCTCGTCAGCTGACCGGTTATAGTAATCAAGGCTGAAGGTATCGAAGCTCTGCGTGCGGATCAGCTTGCCGATTCCCGAGCTTTCATATCCTGCCAGAATAAGCTCACGGCGCAGGCAGTCGCACATTTTCGTGCCGACAAAGCCGGTATCGGAGCAAACATCACACTCATATTTGACCGAGGTGTAGTCCGCAGGATAGCCTATAGATTCAAGGTATGTGCCTCGCATCTGCTGAAGCTCACGGTTTTCCTCGCGCAGCCTTGCTATACGTTCATCAAGCCCGTCCTTCCCCTTTGTCGCTTCACGAAGGATATTGAATCCGGTCTCGGAGAGAACACGGTCGATCTTCGCAAGCTCGGGGTACATCATGTGAAGCTCCTCGGCACGCTGCTCAGCGGCTTCCTTGGCACGCAGATTTTTCGTTGCGTATTCCTGACGTATTCTGGCGTAATTTTCCTTGTTATAAGCCACTTCTGTCCCCCCTTACTTACCTGATCTGTTCTTTTCGAGATACTTCTGACTGCGGGCAAGTGCCGCCTCAAAGTATTCATCCGTTTCGAATCCGGATTTGTTTTTCTGAGCCTCGGACTTGTTTTTCTGATACGCTTCAATCGATGCTTCAACTGCATCAAGCGTCAAAAGTCCGTCCTTGTGCCAATTTTCGAGTATACGGTTCATATACCCAAGCTTGTATTCTCCTAGCCGGTCAACCGTTGTCTCATATGCACGTGTGATAACGTCGGTATCAAATTTCCATTCGTCGAGCCAGGACTCAAACGCCTTTTTCTCTCTTGCGGTAAGCTGACGCGAGCCTGCTCCGATAAGCGAGCGAAGACGTCCGAGGTTTTCATCGAGATTCTCGCGTCTCTTGATATAATCACCGAGTGCCGATGCGCTGTCAACGCCCTCATCATAAAGCGAAAGCGCTGTTTTCTCGATGTAGCGAAGTGAACGCTTACCGGATTTTTTGCAGTATGCAAAAAGCATTCCTATGTACTCACCGTCAAGCCCCAGATGGTCGTAAAGTCCCACGACTATCTGCGCCTCGGCGGGAGTGAACATCTTTTCAACGATCTGCTGGCACATATCAATAATGCCCGAAATCTCGGTATTTTTTTCGATAATGTCAGCGGCCTGCCCCTCGGTGTACTCGGGAAGCGACTCCGATTGCAAATGCTTTTTTCCGGATTCCTGCACAGCCGTCTGCGCTGTTTCATCGCAGTCCACCACCGACATAACGCCCGCCTCGCTCCAAAATTCAAATGCACGCGAAAGCGCGGTTTTCGTACAGTCAAGTCTGCGGCAAAGCTCTGTGCAGGCAGCATCGTAGTCTGTACGAAGCGCATCGTCCGATGCCGCAAGGAGGAGTACCTTTAAATTAAATTCGCTTGCAGATGCAAGTACGGCGGTCAGCTTCTCACGAGGGAGCGCAAAAACACTGTCGCCATATTCGATTTTCAGTTTTTTCACGCTCGTTCATCCTCTTTTTCGAAATTATTTTGTCAGCTGATAGCAAAGACGCATCAAAGAGTCACCCATGTGGACGTTCTGAACAACAACGTCCTTGTTTGAAAGATTAAGCTCCGTGCTCGCAAAGTTCCAAAGTCCCTTTACGCCAAGACCGGCAAGATGCTCCGCCATGTCGCGTACTGCATCCTTAGTCAGCGTAAGCACCGCGATATCAACCTTGTTCTCGCGGACATAATCTTCAAGCGCGTCTATTGATCTGACTGTATATCCCGAGATAGTCCGCCCTATGACCGCGGGGCTACTGTCAAAGAGTGCTGTCAGCTTGACTCCGCGGCGCTCAAATATCGGACTTGCAGCAAGGGCACTTCCGAGATTACCTGCTCCGATAATGATAGCATTGTAATGCTGTGTAACGCCGAGTATTTCACCAATCTTACCGTAGAGATACTTTACATTGTAGCCGTATCCCTGCTGACCGAAGCCGCCGAAGCAGTT
>JAZRAB010000096.1:0-3017 GCA_045634345.1 Candidatus Flemingiibacterium sp.
GTCTTGATTTTACAATTTCGGGAACGGGATCGCCGTAGAGAGATTTCGCCTTATCCCAGCAGCGCTGCTGAAGCTCCTCTTCCGCACCTTCGAGATTAGGCGTATATGTTCCCTCGGGAATCGGGCGGACATCCTCAATCATATCGGCGATAAGATTGGTGTTAGTGATAACCACCTCTCGCGCCGCTTCCTCGCCGAGATACTGAAATTCGGCAAGCATTTCCTCGGTTGTTCGGAAATATATTCCGACATCGCGGTCAGCATCTGCAAATTTCTGACCTGCAAGCAGTATTTTTCGAGTAATCTCATCGTCCTTTTCGGCAAAGTGCGCATCACATGTAGCACAGACGGGCTTGCCAAGCTTCTTACCGAGCGCATAGATTCGCTTGTTGATGTTTATAAGCTCTTCCTCGCTCTTGACAATCTCTTTTTCAAGCATAAAGCGATTGTTGCAGAGCGGCTGTATTTCAAGGTAATCGTAGAAGCTCGCAATATCTTCGAGTTCTCTTTCGGATTTGTTTGAAAGTATCGCCTGATAAAGCTCGCCTGCTTCACAAGCAGAACCGATAATAAGTCCCTCTCTGTGCGCTTCGATAAGCGTCTTGGGAGTACGGGGATTTCTGCGGTAATAGTTAAGATAGCTCTCTGATATGATTCGGTAAAGATTTTTAAGACCAACCTTGTTTTTAACAAGGAGTATCTGGTGGTACGTTCGCAGCTTCAATGGGTCGGAGCGCTCGCTCATAAGCTGCTGCATTTCGCGCAGATTAGATGCTCCCTCGTCGCGGAGCTTTTTGAAAAGACATACAAGTATCTTCGCAAGCACCTCGGCATCATCGCACGCGCGGTGATGGTTGAACTCTCCGAGATTGAAATATTTAGCTAGTACATCGAGCTTGTGCTTGTTTAAATCGGGGTTTACATACCGCGACATAGCAACGGTGTCCATATACGGATTCACAAACTCGATTCTGTAATCCTCCGCGACTTTGCGGATAAAGGACACATCAAATGAGGCGTTATGAGCAACAAGTATACGCTTGCCTGCAAATTCAAGGAAAGCACGTACAGCAGACTCATTGTCGGGCGCGTCAGCCACCATTTCATCGGTAATACCGGTGAGCTGTGTAATATTTTCCGGTATATGCTCGCCGGGATTTGAAAAAGTATTGAATCGGTCAATAACCTCGCCGTTTTTCATAAGTACCGCACCGATTTCGGTTATATGACAGCTCTGCGAGGAAAGACCGGTGGTTTCGATATCGAATACGCAGTATTCGCCGTCGAAATCGGTTGTCATGTATTCGTCAAGCGAGTCGCCAAACAGCACTCGTGCAGTATCGTCAACGAAATAGTTTTCGATGCCGTAAATGACCTTCATGCCGAGCTTTTCAGCCGCCATCATAGCAAGCGGATATGCCTGCACGTTTCCGTGGTCGGTAATAGCGACAGCCTTATGTCCCCATCTGTGAGCGAGCTTGACAAGATCAGCAGGGGCAATAATAGCATCCATTGTTGACATTTGTGTGTGGCAGTGCAGCTCGACTCGCTTCTCTTCTGCATTGTCCATACGGTACTGCTGGGATATCTTCGCTATTGCGGTGGGGACGATTATTGCCTCATTGTCAAAGGTATCTATCTTTGCATAGCCTTTAATGGCAATTGTCATGCCGTCCTTGATATTCGTAAGATACGGCTCAAGTGCTTCTTTCGGCTGCGCCATTTTTATGTATATTGAGGAGTCCTTATCTGTAAGTGCAAAATTAAGGATAAGGCGATCTCCTTTGCGAGTTTCCTTTGTCTCAAAACCAAAGGTCTCACCGAGTATTACTATATTCTTCTGCGGTCCGGTTATTGTACGTATCGGAACCGGATCAATGATATCGAATGGATCACCGATTATATATTCAGGCGAGGAAATATCGAATATTTTTCCGCCGATATGCAAAGTATCACCCTCGGATTTATACGTGACTTCATTTGTGCTCAAGGTCGGGATATGCTCAAAATCCTTGAATTTATCTTCTTCGGGCTCCGGTGTCTCTGTTACCTTACGGTATCCCTCTGCCTCTGCCATTTTCTGCTGTGAGCGCGCCACACGCTCCATCTCGGCTATCTGCTCGGAGATCATAGGCATGGTCTCGACATATCCCTGCTCCTGCGACAGCTCAACCTCGAATCTGATTCCGAACTCGCCGAATATGATATTCGATATTATTTCATTGGTCTTGGCGCAGTAAAGCAGTTCGATTCCACCGTTATTAAAAGATACTTTTATGGAGATTTTATTTTCATTTATCGAAAAATCGTACTCGTTAAAAAATCCGCGCGATACCGCGCCGATGCGGTTGAGTTCGAGCATTACCTCGGGTAAATAATTCGGTGTCCATAAGTCTCGCGGATATTTTGGGAGTATGCGGACTACGTAAAGATCGTATGCGTCGCAGATATTATCTTCGAGCGCATACAGCTTGTCCTTTTGTATTATCTCCGGAAAAGAAGCGGTGACTTCGACCACACGGCGCTCTCTGTCAAAACGTGAGGAAACTTCCGATGCAAGATCGAGAAATTGTCTCTGCGCGTCGGACTGTGTGTATTTTGAAAATATTTTGTCGAATTTATTCATCCGGTATCACCGCCTTTCTAGAAGCAAATCATGATTACATTTTATTTATCTCATCGCGCAGTACATTGAGAATAACATCCTCACTGTACTTTCCGACTATCTCGCCTTTTTTAAAGAGAAGAGCCTCTCCAACACCGCCTGCGCAGCCGATATCTGCCTCGCGTGCCTCTCCGGGACCGTTTACGGCGCAGCCCATAAGTGCAACCTTAATACGGCGAGAGGGATGAAGCGTAGGCATGATCTCCTCCTCAAAGCGCGCCACAAGATCAATAAGTCCTATCTTTGTTCGGCCACAAGTTGGACAGGAAACGACATCTATGAGACTTCCGCCGCCAAGTCCGAGCGCGGAAAGAAGTGCCTTTCCCTCTTTATCCTCAAGCAAGGGAACGGC
>JAZRAB010000097.1:0-36911 GCA_045634345.1 Candidatus Flemingiibacterium sp.
GATTTCGAGTCAGCCCCGTTATGACCACTTCGATACCTCTCTGTATTAAATTGTGTGTCACACCAAGTGACCAATATATTATACCACATTCGGTAATGGTTGTCAAGTGGTATGAGTAAATATTTAAAACATTTTCAAATAATTCAGCTGGGGTTTGTTGAGCTTTGCGTTTGATTTAAAATATACTCGACAATAAAATCCGACTTTGTGACAAGGTCACAGAAGTCGGTATAATGATGTGGTATAATATAAGTGCAAAAGCAAATAATATCAATAAACAGAAAGGAAGCAAAAATATGTCTGTAATTAATCTTGATAAAAATAACTTTAATCAAACCGTAAATACCGATAAACTTGTGCTTATAGATTTCTGGGCACCGTGGTGCGGTCCTTGCCGTATGGTATCGCCTATTGTCGATGAGATAGCTGAGGAGAACCCCGATGTTGTAGTAGGCAAGGTCAATGTCGATGACGAAGCAGAGCTTGCCCAAAAATTCGGCGTCATGAGTATTCCTACGCTGATCGTAATGAAGGATGGGGCAATCATAAATCAGTCTGTCGGTGCGAAGCCGAAGGAACAGATTCTAGAGATGCTCAAGTGATTATCTTGCAAGAGATCGAAGTCTTGATTTGTCAATAATTGCGATACCTTTGCGAGACACTTCCACTATCCCTTCGGAAGAGAAATATTTTAACATGCGTGTAACGACCTCACGGGCGGATCCCATATATTTGGCGATCTGCTCGTGAGTTAATTTTATAGTATCCGAGCCGGTTTTAGAGGCTTCATCAATAAGAAATATCGCAAGCCTCTTATCCATGCTCATAAACAGTATCTGCTGCATTACCCACATTACATCGGAAAACCGGCTGACGGCAGTTTCGAGTGCAAATATTTTTACAGCCGGCACACGCTCGGAAATCGTCGCAAAAACGCCGCCGCTTACTACACAGCAAGTGCTGTCCTCCTCGGCGTCAACAAATACGTCAAAGGTTATACTCTGTATAACGCATGAGGCAGAGAGCATACAAATGTCTCCCGGATAGAGCCTGTAAAGCGTGATTTCCTTGCCTTCGTCCGAAAGTATGTAGAGCCGCAGACAGCCGGATTCAACCAATATCACACCGGTACACTCGCTGCTGTCATGCACAGTTGCACCTTTTTTATAATTTACAATTGATGACCCTCGGCATAAATCCTCGCGCTCACTATCCTGTAAATCTTTCCAGAACGGAAAGTGCTTTTCGTAAACCGGTATAAACGGACATTCCATTGACAAGCCCCCTCTGCGGATGGATGATTGTTTTATATCATTATACCATGAAAATGCGAATACGTCAATTGTTATGAATGTTAGTCGATAACTCTTGCTTCGTTTTTCGCGGCTTGTTTTCTCTTGATTTCTCGTGCTACACGTATGAGAAGAACAGCGGCGAGAATTGCGGCAAGCGCGTTTACACCAACGAAATTCAGCCAAATTCCGTCAAGACCGAGTCCCCAAAGCGCACCCAGCATTAAGAGAGGGAAGACAAGCGCCACTGATACGGACATAATCGTCGCTTGTACCGGCTTTTCGATTGCGCTGAAAAAGCTTTGTGTAGTGACTGCTATCCAACGGAAAAGATAGGCAAAACAGAAAAGCCTTATTGCATGGGTAGAGATTTCAAGAAGCTTTACATCCTCGGCATTAGCGAATAGCGATGCGATAGCTCCGGAGAAGAAAAACATAATAGAAGTTGATACAAGACCGACTACAGCGGTGCCGATATATGAACGTCTTACAATTTGCTTGACGCGAGTGTAATTTTCCGCTCCCCAATTATATCCGATTGCAGGGGCGAGAGAATCGCTGATCCCATAGAGAAGCGGCCAGCAGAGATCGCTTGAGTACATGAGGACAGCGTAAACCGCTACTGCAGTTGTTCCGCCGCCTTCGCCGAAAACTTTAACTCCGATAGTCATAAGAGAAATGTTCATAAGAATTGATGTGACACGTCCCGCAATATTGCTCAGGAAAATGGGTGAACCGCAGGCGGCAATTTGCTTAAACATTGCTATATGAAATTTTGGCTTTGCGAATTGAAGCAGTGTCTTTCTCATTAGAAAAGGGATCATGGCAGTTACAGAACAAATGCACATTGCAATAGATGTAGCAAGGGCAGAGCCTACAACATCCATTTCGAGACCGAAAAGGAAAAACACCAAAAGTCCGAGGGTTATCACATTGCAGAAAATGTTGATCACCATGCTTGTTTTGATGTAACCGCTTATGCGCAGATAGTTGTCCATTGCAAAAAAGATAGTGGTCAGCGGACTGCAGAGCGCATATGTACGCAGATATCTGACGGACGTTTTGAGAAGTATATCGTCTGCTCCCATCATTTTTGATAACGGTTCTGCGGCAAAAAACATGATGCTTCCCATCAACAGAGATGCGAAAAATATCATAATGATCGAGCAGGAGAAAACATTGTTCGCGGTCGTGTGATCTTCGCGTCCAAGCGCGATGGAAATAGGCACCGAAGCACCGACGCCTATAAGATCGGCGAGGGAGAAATTGATCATTACGAGCGGCATTGCGATATTGACCGCCGCAAATGCTCCCTCTCCGAGTGTCTGACCGATAAAAGCGCCCTCGATGATACTGTATATTGACATGGCGAACATGCTTATCATGCCGGGCAGAGCTACGACAAAAAATAGCTTCCACGGCTTCATTGTGGCGTACATAATTTCAGCCTTCATTTTCATTTTACACCCGCACCTCCCAAAAACTTGCTTTTCATAACACATTTATAGTTGAATACACTTTAAATTAAGATGTATTTATATTTTAAAAATAAAAACAGACTATAATATTATAGTCCGTTTTTTTGCTGTTGTCAATAGGTTAGGTGGTTTTATGGGCATTTATCCGACTGCGTTTTCTCGAAAATTTGTCTCAGGGCATATTCTTTTTATCATCAATGGCTGGGTTGTCGATAAGCTCTCCGTTTTCGGTAAAGCGTGAGCCGTGGCAGGGGCAGTCCCACGAGTGCTCGTCGGGATTATACTTCAAAGCACAGCCGAGATGTGGACAGCGCGGTGCTGTAGGGGTCAAAAGTCCTACTAGCGATTCAAAAGCATTGACGGCAAGCTGCGGGCGAAGCATACTGCGTGAGGGGGAGAAAACAGCGGCGTAGTCACTTTTCTTTTCGCGCACCAAGTCGGTCAGAAGCATAGCAGAGACCATTGCCGAGGTCATTCCCCATTTATTAAAGCCGGTCGCCACATACAAATCCGGCGTGTTCTTTGAGTATTTGCCTATATACGGAATACCGTCAAGCGTCATGCAGTCCTGTGTTGACCACTTGCTCCGGATTTTTGCATTTGGATAATGCGCGGCGGCAAATTCTTCAAGCTCTTTCCAATTGCCTCCGCTTTTTCCTGTTCGGTGTGAACCGCCTCCGAGCAATAAAAGCTTTCCGTAATTACGAAAATACAAGCCTTTGTCAGACTCATCGACATACATTCCATCTACATCCGCTGCATCCTCAATCGCTAAAACGTACGAGCGATGCTGATACAGCTTCAAAAAATATCCTCCGTGCTTGTTGAGTATCGGAAAATGTGTTGCCACTATAATTTTTCTGCAATTTATTTCTCCGTGCTCGGTAATCGCTTTGTTTGGCATAAGCTCAATAACCTTTGTATTTTCAAATATCGGAAGTCCCTCAGCGATCCCGAATACAAATTTGAGCGGATGAAACTGCGCCTGCTCTTTTATGAGCACGGCTCCTGCCGTTTTGAATGGCAATGTGGGAGTATCGGAAAATTCTGCTTTGAAGCCGAGACGACTCAGTGCGGCTATTTCCAGCTCTATTTTTGCGCGGTCGCACAGCGAGTACACATACGAATCCATTTTTTCGTAATCACAATCAATATTGCGGCACAAATCCGCATATCTGAGTGTGGCACGTATCTGGGTGTCTAAATAAAGCCGGGACTTTTCTGCACCGAACTGCTTTATCAGCTTATCGTATATAAGACCGTGTCCGACCGTTATTTTTGCAGTGGTATTCTCGGTGACACCACTGCATATTTGCTTTGCCTCAACCAGAATGCAATCAACATCTGCTTTTTTTAACATATACGCGCACAAAATCCCGGTAATTCCGCCGCCTATAATAAGCACGTCTGTATTAATGCTTTCCCTCAAACAATCAAAATGGGTTCGCCCGGTGTATTCACTCCAAACAGATTTCATTTTACTACCCCTTTTTAAGGTAGTATCTGACGTTTTTAGCTTCACTATACCGATATTTACAAAAAAGAGAACCTCTTAAAGCTCGCGGTGCGAATGGTGATAAAATCTATCGAGTTCATTCTTCGCTGAGTTTTAGAGGCTCCGTTATTATTTGTCTTCTTTATATGTAATATCCTTGATAAAGCATCTGCGGCGCTTGTGCTGTTCTTTTTCAAAGAATTTCCACTGTGCCTGTATCTTGGCGTTGGTTTCAAGCTGCGGCCCTGTCTCCGCGTACTTTATGCCGTTTTTGGTGGTGCTTTTTATGAAGTGGTCAAATATCATTGCGATAAGGGGCGTTCCCTGAAGCTCGGGCTTTATAGCGACCAGAAGCAGGTCTACGGTGTCGTTTTTTGACAGCGCCTTTAATACCGGTATCCAACCGAGAGGGAAGAGTCTTCCGCGGCATTTTCTGAGCGCGTCTGACAGTGATGGGACGGTAACACCGAAGGCAACCATATTGTTATCATTGTCCATGATAAAGCAGGCATAGTCGGGATTGACAAGCGGAATGAATTTCCCGGCGTATTTGTCTATCTGTCTATCGGTAAGTTTAACTACGCCGTAAAGCGGCGCATATGCTTCATTTAACAGCTCAAATACCTTTTTTACATATGGGCGGTAATCCGAACGCTTTTTCAAATCAGCTATATGATAAAGTCCCTGATGCTTGATTCGCTCGGCAAATCTCGCAATCATTTGGACTTCTTTTGAGTCGGGGGCAGGGACATTGATTCTGAACTCTATCCAGTCGGTATCTTTGGTATATCCGAGCTTTTCAAGATGATCCTTATAATACGGCGCATTGTAGTATGTTATAAACATGCTCTTTCGGTCAAAGCCCTCAACGAGCATGCCCTCGCGGTCGAGATCGCAGAATCCGAGCGGTCCGTGAACCTCTTTACAGCCTTTTTCTCTTGCCCAAGTTTCAACCGCCTCAAAGAGTGCGGCGGATACTCGCTCGTCGTCTACAAAATCCACCTGCGAAAATCTCATTCGGTCGGTCTTCCAGGTCTTGTTTGATTTGTGGCTGAGTATAGCGCCTATTCTTCCGACGATTTTTCCGTTTTCGTATGCAAGAAAACATTTAGTCTCGCAGTATTCAAAAGCGGGATTTTTCTTTTTATCCCAGTCATCTATATCATCTGAAAAAAATCCGGGTACATAATTCGGATTGTCTTTGTAAAGCTTGTTTGGAAAATCGACAAAAGCTTTTAGCTCACGCCTTGACTTCACTTCTTTTATGATTATATTTCCCATAGAGATTTCTCCGTTTTATTTTCCTTTTTGTCGGTTATTTTCGGGGAATGTCAGATTTTGAAAATAAATATTTGGTAATGGCATAACATATTATATAATTATATTACGAAAATGTTTATTTGTCAATGGATTTTGAATTATTTTGATATATAATGTCGAATTTTATAGGTCGTGATTTTTATAATCATTAACATAAATTTTGACGCTTATAGCATCGATAGTTATATCTCCGTCCTCACGCACAATCACCGTACATCCGGCATGCTCTTTATCTGCAATAAGATTCCATGTTCCGGTTAAATGGTAGGAAAGGGAAGTGTTATATGGGTTAATGAGGACAAGTGCTTTTTCGCCGCCGTTATCCTCAAAGCATACCGCGAGAATCCCGTTTTCAAGCGTATCGATACCGCTAATAACCGCCGTTCTGCTTGTGAATACGGTGTATGATTTTCGCATTTTAATAAGTCCTTTATAGTAGAGCACGGTTTCATATTCGAGACTGCCGGGCTTAAGCTGTGACCAGTCGATGTTATTTACATTATCGCTTGATTTGTAGCTGTTTTCATCGCCTCCCTTACTTCGCAGCATTTCTTCACCTGCCTGCCAGAAGGGAGTTCCCTTTGATATCATGAGTATTGCCGCGCCGAGTCTATTCATGGCAGCTCTCTCATCATCGGTGCTGTCCGGATTTGAGAGAAGAAGCTTATCCCATAAGGTGTTGTTGTCATGAGCGCTCATATAGTTTATGACCATGTCGTTTTCGACTGACCAATATTGAGCAAAGCCGTTGCCGCCATTGATACCGAACAGTACCCTTGCAAGCGATTCTTTTGCCTCGCCGTTGATGTAGCCGCGCGAGGTTCTTGAAAATGCGCTTCCCTTGAGCCCGTCGCGCATAATATCGTTGAATACCGCTATACCTCCAATAGCATCTTTTGTTGGAATTATTCTGCTGATATTGGATTGGTTTGCCTGCATACTGCCGTCGATTGTCGATCCCATGGTCCACCCCTCGCCGTAGATAATGGCGTTTGGGTTTATCGAATGAACGGCGTCCTCAATTTTTTGCATAGTATTAAGATCATGAAGCCCCATCAGATCAAAACGAAGACCGTCGAGCTTATATTCCCTCATCCAATAAGACGCTGATTCCACCATAAACTTACCGAACATATATCTTTCTGACGCTGTGTCATTGCCGCATCCGCTTGCTGAAGAATTTGTGCCATCTGCGGCGTATCTGTAATAATAGTAGGGAACCGTCTTATTAAAATTGCTGTTTTTCTCATGTGTGTGGTTATACACAACGTCCATGATAACACCGATGCCCTCTGCGTGGAGTGCCTTAACTAGCTCTTTAAGCTCATGTATCCGTTCCTCACCATTTTCCGGACATAGAGAGTAGCTCCCCTCTGGAACATTATAGTTCTTGGGGTCATACCCCCAATTGAATTGAGCGTTGGGATCTGATTCGTCAACAGTGGCGTAATCAAAAACCGGCAGAAGATGAATATGCGTTACACCAAGCTCCTTCAGATAATCAATGCCGATTGCCTGACCGTGCTCATTTACGAGACCTCTTTCGGTGAATGCGAGGTATTTGCCCTTGTATTGAGACGCGGCGATTTTGTTTGAAAAATCCCTTACGTGAATCTCCCAGATGATTGCTTCGGAGTAGCTTGAAATTTTGCGGGTCAGCTCTGCTTTATCCCAATCAAACGGATTTGTGCGTTCAAGATCAACTACCATGCCGCGGTTGCCGTTTATAGCTGCCGCTTTTGCGTACGGATCTACCGCTTCCTGCGTACCGACGGGAGTGGTTATGCTGTATGTGTAGTACGTGCCGTGACCGCAGTTCTCGGTGAGAGACCAAATGCCCTTTTCGCCTTTTAACATAGTAGCTCTTTTGTATGCGTTTGTCCCGTGCCCCGTGTGAAAAAGGTTAAGAACTACTTGTGATGCAGTCGGTGCCCACACCTTAAAAGTTGTTTGATCACCGCATATGACAGCACCGAGGTCTCTACCGTCATAGTGAAAATTCTCGGCAAAGTATCGGCTGTCGAATATTTTGGTTGGAACAACATCCGCCTTTTGGCAGTTATCAATTGCTACTTGATAATTTTCGGATATTTCAAGACGTTCATCAAGCTCGATATATATGATATCAGACGGTGCGTTCACATCAGAAATACTCTTGATTTTAATTTCACTGCTGTTTTTATATACTTTTATTTGGTCAAAGCTCGAAATCGTTATCGCAGGTGCGACAGTACATTTAAGCTTAAACTCATCAATCATTTCTGCAAATATAAAATCTGTTGCCATTTGAGCGTTTCCCCCGTCTGCGCTTTTTTATATTATTTAAAATGCTCTGATTATATCCTTCCCGAAGCGGCTCACTATATTCATTTTTATACTCTGTATACGCCTATTATATGCCGTGCATCATACTTGGATTTATGCGCGCAAATTCCATATACATAACAAGCGAAAAAGTAAAGCCGGCATCTGCAAGGATGTCGGCTTTTGCTAGTAAGCAGTTGGGGCTTTATTTTTTACTGCAAGCGATTACAGCGTCGAGATTGTCTAAAATAAACTGCTGTGCGCTTTTGTTATAAACTACAGTCTGATATTCACCGTAACGTCCTGTACGGGTTTCGGTTGATATGCCGATCTGCATTCCTGCCTCAGTCGGGCATTTTGCGGGTTTGCCGTCAGTACGCTCCTGTAGACATAGCATGTCTATACCAAGGAGCCACTCGGTTATATTGCGGTAAGAAAGCTTTTTCATGCTTTCATTGCCGGCGGCGTCATTTATTCTCTTAGCGATCTCGCTTATGGGAATAGGTGATTCGGAAAGCTCGAATTTTTCAAGCTGCTCAAAGCTTATTGAAAATGGAGCTTTTTTTACGCGCTTGCTTTTTGTGATTCCGCCGTTTTCACATACCTGACTCAAAATGTCCGACACGAATGAAAAACATCGTGACAGACGAGGATTGCTTGCGATATCATTCTCAGGGATAGGTTTGCCATCAAGTGGGTTTAGGCCATCTGCCAATTTATCAATAAATGATTTAGCATATGCTATTTTTTCAATTTCGGTCATTTTTCTGCCCTCTGTACTGAATTATCGTATGCCGCTTCATACCATTGAAGCAGGTCGGTAAGATTGTTTTCGCTGACATAGTTGGCATCATTCAGTAAAAGCTTGAGCATGCGCTCGTCATCGGCAGAGCGGTCTTTTTTCGCCTTGAATACTTTTATGAGCATTTTTATCATAAAGCTGTTCATGCCGCGGAGCTTTGCTTTTTGTATTCCGCCTTGAACTGTGAACAACGGAGTGCCGTCCGGTATTCTCGCAGCCTTGCGGACCTCGTCAAGCAGGCATCCTGTGTCGCATAAGCCAACGCCGCACACAGCGGCAACATCATATTTTTTTGCGGCATGCCGGTATCCCTTTACATTAGTAGCGCACAGCCATCCGAGGTATATAACTTTTGTTCCCTTTTCAAGCTGTTTTGCCGAAGAGTCAAGCTTGTATGCCGGCAAACCGATTCTATCGGAGAGAATTTTTGCATATTGTTCTGTAAGTCCGGTGTTTGATGTGTAAACGATTGCTTTTATCATTTGCTTGTCCTCGCTTTACTGATGTTTTATCAAAATATTCCCACAAATTAATTATATCACGTTTTTCATTTATTGCAATTGTTTTTACTCAAATACACAGCACGGTGTGAAGCTTTTTTGCATTGTTTTAAAGGAAAATGCGAACTTTGATTGATACAGACGAAAAATGCTTTATTTTGCCGTAAATATTGAACTTTTGCGCAATTATTAATTGAAAAGCACTTGACATAAGAGCTTACTTGTGGTAAAATTGTAGTGTTAGGACATTATTGCCATAAATATCAGCGAATTTTTAGGTAAAATTGCGAATAATTATCCATCATGACGGAACTCAAACAAAACAAACGTCGAAAATATGTCGAAAAAATGTGTTGATTTTATCTGATTTGTGTGATATAATTAAAAGAGGCAAATTTTTTTGCCGCTGTAAAAGTGTATAGTTGCCAAGTGCCTAACTCGGTATACTTTACGCTGTACTACTATGCTTAGCTTGCTTGACAAGAACTTTACATATATCCTTGCCAAGAAATTTTTCTGAAAGGAGGACACACGATAATGAAGAAGTTTGAAATGCCCGAGATCCAGGTTGAGGTTTTTGCCATTGCCGATGTTATCACTGTATCTGCAACTGATACTGAACCTGTTAACCCCGGCAATAGCCAGCTTCCTTTCCTGCCCGGAGTTTAATCTTTGGTTATGGTATTTCAATTGTGACATTATTGATGTCACGTTGAAAATCCCCCTGGGCTTTGACCCGGGGCATGTGTTCGAAAATTATAGCGAACATGTGCCCGAGGTCGAAGTTATATGTTTTTTGAACATTGTTATGGACGCGGTGTTCTCGTTTAACACATATTGTTCATTTTGGTTTGCTAGTTAAAATAAAAAATATCATAGACAAAAAATTTATAACTAGGACGTGGAGGTTACTATGAAAAAGAGAATTATAAGTTTACTTACTGCCATCGCGTTGACTGCATCTGCAGCATACGCAATTGCTGCGCAGGCGGATGAGCAGAAGGAATATACTGCGGACGCTCTTAACGAGTTGGGGCTTTTCCTTGGAACAGGAAACGGATATAATCTTGAGGGCAAGCTTGACCGTGCATCAAGTATTACTTTGATTATAAGAATGCTCGGCAAGGTTGACGAGGCTCTTGAAAATGCAGATAGCTATGTAACTCCTTTTGTTGATGTCCCCGGATGGGCTGTTCCGTATGTCGGTTATGCATATGAGAATAATATTACAAAGGGTACAGGTGCGGATACCTTCTCACCGGATGCAGAGGTTACCGAAGCAACCTTCCTTACACTCGCACTGCGTGCGCTCGGCTATAAGGATACCGGCGAAAATCCGCAGTTTGTTTGGAATAATCCGTATGATCTCGCCAAAGAGGTTGAACTTATCGCTACCGATAAAGCTGCTGCCGCTGCAGGAGATTCCTATTATCGCGCAGACGCTGTAGAGGTTTTCTGGAATGCACTCGGTGCAGAGCTTGCTGATAATTCCATGACACTTGCGGACAGACTTATCGCGCAGGGTGTTTTCACTGCGGATGAATATGAACAGGCAAAGCTGATCAAGGAAGATGGTCCCGATGCGGATGATGCCGATACCACCGCAGAACCCGAGGATACCACCGCAGAGCCAGAGGATACCACTGTAGAATCTGGCAATTCGAATAGCAATCAGCTTCCGTTTTTCCCGATGGAACCCGATGCCGAGCCGGAGGAGACCGATGAAGATAATACAGATGATTCGTCAAATGCTGGCAATGAAGGCAATAAGAATCAGCTTCCTTTTCTTCCGGGCGTTTGATTTGATCGGACATTTGTTTAAACCTTCTGCGAATATTTTCAGTATTTTAAATTTCATTTCCGTGTGGAGGATTGCATGAGCCAATATTACCGTGTTGCTGACCTTATAGTCGAAATGGATTCATTTGGGCGTACGGTGAGTCAGGCTGAACCTTACCGTGTGGACGGTGAGTTTAAGCCGGATATATGTATTTCCGTTGATTGGCGTCCATTAAAAGAAAATCAGCCGCACCTTTCGGAGGAAGACTGCGAATACATTGAGACCGGTGCATCCTTTTATCATCAGCTTGTAAAGTTTGACGGTATGTTCCTTCATTCATCGGCGATTGTGATGGATGGAAAGGCGTATCTGTTTTCCGCACCGTGCGGTACCGGTAAATCTACACACACAGCACTGTGGCGGAAGGTTTTTGGCGAGGACAGAGTTCAGATGCTGAACGATGACAAGCCGGCGCTTCGTCTTGTTGACGGAAAATGGTATGCTTACGGAACCCCGTGGAGCGGAAAGTATGATATAAGCTCTAATATTCGTGTTCCTCTTGGCGGAATCTGTATTTTAACTCGCGGGAAAGTTAATAAGATTGAGCCGTTTTGTGGAGCAAAAGCAGTGAGCGCACTGCTAGAACAAACAACAAGGCAAAAAAATGTTGCATTTATGCAAAAAATGCTCGATTTACTCGACAAACTTATAACAGATGTTCCGATATGGCGGCTTGAATGTAATATGGATCCTGAGGCGGCTATATTATCGCATCGTGTGATGTCCGGAGAAGCGGACAAATAAAGATTTTTAAGGAAAGGTATACATAAGCTATGAAACTGAAATCCGGATTTATTCTCAGAGAGGTTGCGGGAACTTGCGTTGTTGTTCCTACCGGTGCTGAGCTTGATTTCAACGGAATGATTACTCTTAATGAGACCGGAAAGACGCTTTGGACTTGTCTTGAGAATGAAACAGACGAGAATGCGCTTACAGCGGCACTTCTTGCCGAATATGATACAGATGAGGCTACTGCGAGAGCAGGCGTTACGGCTTTTCTCGG
This sequence comes from Candidatus Flemingiibacterium sp., assembly GCA_045634345.1. Classification (GTDB taxonomy): domain Bacteria; phylum Bacillota; class Clostridia; order Oscillospirales; family CAG-272; genus Flemingiibacterium. The sequence continues at coordinate 12,035 of JAZRAB010000097.1, forward strand.
TAAGTTGAGAAAACATGGCTTCATTGAAGAATAAAGAGACTTCACTTGACTCATTAATGCCGATTATTCGCGAGCAGCTTGCGCAGGGCGGTGATGTGACGTTTTCTCCCAGGGGAACAAGCATGTTGCCGATGCTTCGTCAGGGGAAAGATACGGTTACGCTGTCACCCATAAACGGTCGCTTAAAAAAGTATGATCTTCCGCTTTATCGCAGAGATAACGGTCAATATGTGCTTCATCGTATAATAAGGGCAGGGGATACTTATACCTGCATTGGTGATAATCAGTTCCAACTTGAGCGCGGTATACGCCATGATCAGATGATAGGCGTTGTAAGTGCTTTCAACCGTGAGAAACAGGTGGTAAAGGTTACTGATTTGTCATATCGCCTTTATTGCCGTGTGTGGTGTCTCTCCAGACCGTTCCGTTACCTTTATTTTCGCGCTATTACTTTGAAAAGTCGGTATTTGAAAAATAATGAATAGTATTATCAATAAATGTGCTTGCGCATGAGTGCTTGATATAAGTTTGCGCATAGCATTTTATACTATATATTAAATGGCAAAGGGGATTTTTATGAATTATCAGTCAACTAATGAGATGAATGAAGTCGAAGCTGTAGAAGTCGATTTGTTTGATCTTATAAAATTGCTGTGGGAAAAACTGTGGATAGTCGTTTTGTCCATGATCGTTTGCGGTGCTATTGCATTTTCTGTATCAATTTTTGCAGTTACACCGATGTACAGTGCGTCCGCGATGCTGTACGTAAACAATAGTTCAGCGACCGTCAGCGGCATCCCGATTACAATAAATTCATCACAGCTTTCAGCAGCAAGGGCACTCCTCGATACATATGTGGTTATCTTAAAAACGAGAACCACTCTCGAAGCAGCGATAGAAAAGGCTGATCTACCATATTCCTACAATGAACTTCAGGGGATTGTTTCCGCTGAGTCTGTAAATGATACAGATATTTTCAGAATCACCGCAACCTGTGCTGACCCCGACGACGCAAAGCTTATAGTTGACACCCTTGTTGAGATTCTTCCCGACAGAATTTCTGATATCGTTGACGGAAGCTCGGTGCGCATCGTTGACCGCGCCGTACGACCGGTAGGGCGTTCATCACCGTCATATACGAGATATGCAGTTATCGGTGTTATTATCGGCGCTGTGTTAAGCTGCGCGATAATAATAATCGAAGACCTTACGAATACAAGCGTGCGAGATGAGGAATATCTCAAGATGAGATATAATATTCCGATCCTTGCCGTGATTCCCGAGGCATATGCTGTTTCAAAGAAAACGTACGGTTATAAATATGCTTACAGATCAAGGTATAAATACGGTTATCATGGCAGATATGGCTATAATCGAAATACGCATGGTAACATATATGAACAGAGTTATGAGCAGGCTCAGAACGGAATAGGTGGCGACAAATGAAATTAAATGATAAAAAGGCAAATGCCTATGAAAAAGCTGCCAAAGCTGAAAGCAAGAAGATATCAAAAGCAGATAAGAAAAAGAATGGTCCTTCTATTGAAGAAGAGGCGGCAACCATCGGAAAGAACCGCTCATTTGCAATGGCGGAAGCCCATAAGCGTCTGCGAACCAATATAATGTTCAGCTTTGCGGATGACAGTGAATGCCACATTATCGGTGTTACAAGTGCTATGGCACACGAAGGTAAAACTACCACGTCCATAAATCTTGCTTATGATTTAATGAAAGCAGGAAAAAAGACGCTGCTTATCGACGCGGATATGCGCTTGTCACGTATTCCAAAGCTTCTTGAGATCGAAGCGGCGCCAGGACTCAGTAATATGCTTGTCGGTAAAAACGATAATCAGAACGTAGTGCGCACGATTACAGCTCATGATGGGCTTCAACTGATTACCTGCGGCGATATTCCGCCGAACCCGACGGAGCTTCTCTCGTCAAAGCGCTTTGAACTTTTGCTTAATGCTCTTAAAGAAACATATGAATATATTGTAGTTGACCTTCCTCCCGTATCGGAGGTCTCGGATGCGCTTATTGCATCGAAGCTTGTGGACGGTATGATAGTTGTCGTGAGACAGGATTATGTTGATAAGCGCTTGCTTGACGATACCATTCATCAGCTTAATCTGAGTGGTGCTCGTATTATAGGTCTTGTAATGACATGTGCGCAGTACAGGACAAAATACGGAAAGTATAAATACAAGAAGAGCGGCGGATATAAGTACGGCTACCGCGGCGGTTACGGTTATGCTAAACGCTCCGGCTACTATTCAAGGGGAGCCTATAATTATCATCATTCTCCCTACAGCTACGAATACGCCCAGCACCATCAGCATCATAAAAATCAGAACAGCTCTAAAGAAGAGTAATGTATGAAAGAAGAGATTCTGCAACCCCCCTCGCGTTTTATTCCTCGTGTGGATTTTCATACACATATTTTACCGCAGGTCGATGACGGAAGCAGCTCGCTTGAAGAAAGTGTGCAAATGGTGCAGGCTCTTGCAAAATCAGGTGTCACGTGTATCGCTCTTACGCCGCATTTTTATCCGCAGTATGATGATCCCGAACGGTTTCTTGCAAGACGTGACCGCGCATTTGCGGATCTTCGCAGTGCGGTTATAGCCGACTCGGATATTTCACATGTTCATCTTATTCCGGGTGCGGAGGTAGAGTATTTCGACGGTATTGCTTGTATGAAAGACTATCCCGGGCTAAAACTCGGGAAGACCAAATGCTTGCTTGTCGAGATGCCTCACGGCGAATGGACATCACATATGGTTGACGATATTCTTCAACTTAACAACAGTGGGATTTTCAGAGTGGTTATTGCTCATGTTGAGCGGTATCTCTTTTCGCAAAAAAGGGATGTTATACATACCCTCATTGACGATGGGGTCATAATGCAATCCAATACGGATTTCTTCATTGATCGCAGAACCTCCGGAAAAGCTGTGCGGATGTTAAAAAAAGGTTTGATACATATTCTTGGTACCGATTGTCACAGCATGACAATGCGTCCGCCGAGCATTCAGGAAGCGTGCGATATTATAATCAAGCGCGCAGGAGAAGACGTACTTCAGGGAATAATGTATAGAGCACACGATCTGCTTGTCGATGATATACAGATTGTTGCTGATAGCACTTCTGTACAGGTGTAGATTAATGAAGAGTAATTACAAGATCAAATATATAATCTTACTTTGTGTATGTCTTAACTGCATCGGTGTTTGTTTATATCTTAATTTTTTATACCAGACGAAGATGCAGGATGACGGCGATTCACTTGAATCCCTGCGAGACTCAATAAAGCAGTACGAGTCAATCATGCTCGATGCAAACACCACGGCGCCTGCGCCCACTACAGAGGATGCTGGAGCGACTCCCGATACAGAGCCGGACCCGTTTATTACTGTCGATACGACCGAGGCAGATTCTGTAGAGACTACGGTAAGACCGCAGGTCTATAAGCCGTCGGCTACCTTGAATTTCGATAAGCTTTGGGCGGTCAATCCCGAAATACACGCTTGGATAGACATTGAGGGGACAAAGATTGATTATCCTATTCTGCAGAGTAAGAATAATGACAGAAAATATTTAAATACCGCATATGACGATTCTCCGTATATCGGAGGCGCGATATTTACTCAGGCGACATATAATAATACCGACTTCAATGATCCCGTTACACTCATTTACGGACATACGATGCGGTCGGGAACAATGTTCGGACAGCTTCAAAAAAGCTATTCGAGCGTACAGTCGTTTGAGGAAAACAGCGATATTGTGATATATCTGCCCGGTGAAGTCAGACATTATACTGTTTTCGCCGCAGTACCGTATGATGCGATGCACATACTTCATACATACGATTTTTCGAACACCTATTGGTACAACCGATTTTTCGATGATGTTGGACGAATCCGTGAAATAGGTGCGAATTTTGACAGAGAGGCTTTCCCCGAAGCGGGTGATCGAGTTATCATCCTTTCGGTTTGCTTAAATGAAGATACTGCCAGAAGATATCTTGTTATGGCAGCCTTCGAGGAGGATCTCGCAGACAATGCGAGGGATTCCAAAAACTAAATTATATAATTTTTTACAAAGGAGATATTTGCTATGAAGGCTTTACGCATTGCGACGATTTTACTTATTGTTGTGGCTTCGTTTGTTATGGCAGCCAATGCTGTGGAGTTTACCCCTAGTGTTGAAATTAAGGATGGACCTGAGATTATTGATCCTACTGATCCGGATGATCCTAAAGCAAGTGAGGACGAGTTAGAGATTACTCCGGTTGGACGCCTTGATGGTGAAGACCTTGATGAGGATATTAAAGACAATCTTACTGATGCAAAAAAAGACCTTGAGGAGAACGATTGGGAAGATATCCTTGATGATTTCGAGGACATATGGAATGAAGCTACCGACGGTGCCCCTGTTGAACATGCAATCGTCAGTGATATTTTCGATGTCCGCTATAAAGAAGATCCCACTGAGGACGGAACCGTTACAATTATGTTTGACATGAAAATGCAGGGGCTTGATTCGGATGATATTTTTGTTATCATTGCTAAGCCAGAGGGCGGTGAATGGGCACCTATTGATTATACAATAAGCGAAGACGGAATTATAACCATTACCGTTGAAAACAAGTCAGTCTTTGCAATCATTAAAGATAAGAGCGCAATGCCTGACATTGGCCCCGACGGTCCTGCTACAGGCGTTAGTCCGTATTTTGCTCCCGCAATTGTCGGTGCTGTATTCTTCGGTATTGCCGCTGTGGTTTGCGTGAATAAGATAGCTAAAAAAACAGAGAGATGAAAATTCAGTTGAAAGGATGCTAGAAAATGAAAAACAGAAAACAGCCAAAAGGTATATTTATTGTTGCTGTCTTACTTGTTTTGCTTGTGTCCTTGATCGTTGTCTTTTCGCTTGTCGAAAAGGCTATTAACCACATGAATGAGCTGCCCGATTCGCCTGATTATACCGATTCGGGCAACTCTCGCATTTACTATAATGATCACTGGTATACTCTCAATGAAAATATAGAGAGCATTCTGGTGCTCGGCATTGACTCGATGACAACACCGGACGGCTCGAAGGCTGATTCGCATCAGGCGGATTTCATTGCTTTGCTTGTCGTCGATAAATTGGATCACAGTTTCCGTGTTCTCTATATTAACCGCGATACTATGACTGAGATATCTCAGATTAATGATATCGGCGAGCAGTATGGCACATTCACCGCACAGCTTGCCTTGGCGCATGCATACGGAAGTGACGGAAAGATGCGATGTCGCAATACCGTTTCTGCAATCGAGCATTTACTCTATGGTACTAACATTGACCATTATTTCTCCGTCACAATGGATGCAGTCCCGATAATCAACGACAGTCTTGGCGGAGTGACAGTGACGCTTGAGGAAGATCTTCCTGCACTTGGCGAAGAGTTTTTGAAAGGCGCAGAGATCACCCTTAAAGGTGCAGACGCGCTTTCGTTTGTCCGCTGGAGAAGTGACGAGGCGGAGCAGAGTAATCTCGGCCGTATGGAGCGTCAGCGTCAGTATATTGCGGCGTTCTTTGATAAATATACGACGGCGGATCTTGAAGATTCCTTTGAAACAATAACAGATATCGACGAATATATTGTTTCCGACTGCACTTTTAACCAACTTACGCTTCTTTTGGAGCGTCTGCAGGGATATTCACATAAAGGTACATTCTCTCTTGAGGGCGAAGCTGTCAAGGGAAGTGAGTATATTGAATATTACATTGATGAAAATGCGGTACAGGCTACAGTTGTAGATCTTTTTTATAAAATTGAGGAGTGACAACCTACAATGAACAACAAATCTAATGGTATAATGGAGGGCAATGATGAGGCAACCTCACGCAGACAGCCACATCTCCCACTCCAGATATATGATTTAATATTGCTGATTGCAGCAGTTGTTCTGTTGCTTGGATTTAATCCGAGCAGTGCGGAAAAGTTCGGCATACTCCCTTTGGCGATTCATTTATTGCTATCTTATATATGTATTTTGTCATTCAGATCATTCGGCGGCGTTTATAGGCAGATTTGGCGATATAGCTCTCCGTTTTCGTATATAAGATTAATTACTTCCGATCTTTTCGCAGGAATTGTATATTACATACTTGTTCAGATCCTTCCGATCGAAAAAATTGCGTTTGTACGTGCTTTTTCGCTTGTTGCATTAAATCTTTTACTTGCTGTAACAATACGTCTTTTGTATCAATTTTTATATGAGCGTGCAAACAGACCCGGTAAGAGTTCATCTTTTTGGCGCTCTACTATGAAGCTTATGACCGGTCTTTCGTTTGACAATGAAAATGCCGGCAAAGCTTCTGAAGGTGCTTCAACAAATAACAAAATAAGAATCGCAATTGTTGGCGCAGGACAAGTTGGAGCTATGCTTGCTGAAGAGCTTATCAAGAATCCGAGAGCAGCTTACATACCGTGTTGCTTTATTGACATAGACCGTTCCAAGATAGGACGTGAAATTTACGGTTTGCCGGTTTTTGGTGGAGATAATGAGGTGGCACAAGCCCTTTCAGCACTTTCTGTGCAGGAAATCGTATTTGCTCTGCCTTGCGTTGAGCCTGAACATATAAAAAATCTTTATGAATACTATAAGAATACCGGATGCAAGATCAAGGTGTACGACTATCCGGTAATGCAGACCGCCGATAAGAGCAAACGCCAAATGCGTGAATTTGATATTGAGGAATTGCTCTTCCGTAAGCCGATTGTGGTTAACGATGACCGAACGAGGGCTTATTATAAGGATAAAGTGGTCTTGATTACGGGCGGCGGCGGTTCGATAGGCAGTGAGCTTTGTCGACAGATTGCGAGAATGGAACCAAGAGCGCTGATTATTCTTGACGTTTATGAAAACGGCGCATATGATATCCAACAGGAGCTACGAATTGCCTATGGCAACAAGCTCAAGGTCAGTGTAGAGATTCTTTCCGTATGTGATAAGTCCGGAATGGAGAAGGTTTTTAAGGCATACAACCCACACATTATTCTGCATGCGGCGGCGCATAAACATGTTCCTCTGATGGAGCATAACTGCTGTGAGGCGGTTAAAAATAACGTGTTTGGTACGCTCAATGTGGTTGAGTTGGCTGAAAAGTACAATGTCGAGCGTTTTATCATGATTTCCACTGACAAGGCAGTTAATCCGACCAATGTAATGGGTGCTACCAAGCGTGTCTGCGAGATGATAATTCAAAGCCACAGCCGTACTGCGAAAACTACTACATTCAGTGCGACAAGATTCGGAAATGTCCTCGGAAGTGCCGCATCTGTCGTGCCGCTCTTTAAGAGACAGATTATGAACGGCGGTCCCGTTACAATTACGGACAAGCGCATAATCCGATATTTCATGACTATTCCCGAAGCAAGTCAGTTGGTGCTTCAGTCAGGAGCTATGGCGAAAAACGGAGAGCTCTTCGTTCTTGATATGGGCAAATCCATACGTATTCTTGAGCTTGCAGAAACTATGATACGTCTCAGCGGCTATGAGCCATACCGCGATATTGATATCGTGGAGACAGGTCTTCGCCCGGGCGAGAAGCTTTATGAGGAGCTGCTTATACGTACCGGTGAGCTTGATAAAACAGAAAACAGCTTGATATTCATTGAGCGCGATGCCCCACTGTCAGACAAAGAATTGAATGAACGTCTTGACATTCTTCGCGCCGCGCTTGAAACTATTGATGATGCCGTAGTTAAGGATGCACTAATGCGTGTCGTTCCGACATACCATGATCCTAGTTCTGTTAATTCGGATGCTGCCGCGCAGGAGCGAATTGAGAGATTGTCAAGCGCCTCTGAAGGGGTAACGGTAACTGTATAAATATTATAAAGAAAGAGCCGAGTATATCGGCTCTTTCTTTATGTCTTATCGAATATAGTATCCGGTAATTTGATATGCCCCCAACGATGGGGAAACCAATTTGTTTTTATGTTGTCCTCAATTCTGAAAAAGCAGACGGGCCATGCGGTGTCATAGTCCTCAAATCCACCGTATTCATTTGTCCCGTATATGACAAATACGCAGTTATATCTTCCGCGTGTCAATTCGTCAGTGGGGAAATGCAGATTAAATGCTTTTTCTTCTCCCACAGACATTGATTCCAGCATCTCACAAAATGATGTACCGACAACGGAATCATCCTGAAATCTTAACTCAAGCCGGAAATTTAATTGCGTTATTGGAACGGTGGCTTTAACTGTAAGTCGGAGATGAATCTTTTCACCGGAGTGGTATACAGGCTGTTCCTTATCAAGCACCTCAAGGCGTGTCATTTGGGCTTTTGGATTGCTTGGAAAGTGTTTGATTTTCGTATTAGTGAGATCTACATCGAGGTCGTCCGATGAAGTATTAAGCCCCATATATATTGCAATTCCGTCTTCAACATCACCGTCGAACACTATCTTACCGTCATCGAGAACTACACATCGGTCACATAATTGGCGTATGGTGTTCATGTTGTGGGAAACATAAAGCACGGTGCGTCCTTCCTCTTTTGCGACATTGCGCATCTTGTTGAGGCATTTTTCCTGAAATGCCATATCTCCAACAGCGAGGACCTCGTCCATTATCATGATCTCACTGTCAAGATGAGCCGCAACCGAAAACGCAAGCTTTACATACATGCCGGATGAATAACGCTTGACGGGGGTATCAATGAAGTCACGGATCTCGGAAAACTCTATAATATCTTCCATTTTTTTATCTATTTCCGCTTTTGTCATGCCGAGAATAGCGCCGTTCATGTAGATGTTTTCGCGTCCTGTCATCTCGGGGCTGAAGCCGGTGCCAACTTCGAGCATGGAAGCTATTCTGCCGTATATATCTACAGTACCATCGCTCGGTGCGGTAATGCGAGAGAGTATTTTCAGCATTGTGGATTTGCCTGCACCGTTACCGCCGATTATTCCGATTGCTTCTCCCTTGTAAATCGTCAGATCAATGCCGTTAAGTGCCATGAATGTGTCACCGCGAAGACGTACATTCTGACCGATTTTTGTGTTAGGATCTTCTTTTTTGCGTACCTTTGCCCACCAACTTTGCAGGTCGGCAGTCAGCGTGCCGCCCCCGATTTGACCGAGACGGTACTGCTTTTTTAGTCCTTGTATTTTTACTGCGATATCTTCGCTCATAAATTGCACCTCGTTTTTTTGAAGATGAACTTATTATACGGTGTCCATAAAGGTTTTTTCGACCTTGCTGAATATGACCACACCAAGTGTCACTACCGCTGTCATTACGACAATGGAAATTATCCAATACAACGGATTTACGGCACCAACGCCGAGGAATATCCATCTGAAGGTCTCAATGGCACATGTTACGGGATTAAGCATGATAATATTGTATAACTTGCTGTTTGCGAGAGTTGATATCGGGTATACGACCGGAGTTATGTACATCCATAGCTGTACGCCGAATGTAACCAGCATGGCTAAATCTCGGTATTTTGTTGTTAAGCTTGATACGATAATGCCAAATCCGAGTCCTAAGAACCCGAGGTATAGAATAATAAGCGGTAAGAGGATGATGTACAGATAGTTGGGGGTGATTGCACCGGTTATCAGATAGTAGACCCAAAACAGCAAAAACATGGTAAACTGTACGAGAAAGTTGATTGCTGAGGAGAGTACCGTGGAAATGGGGCTTGCAAGCCTTGGGAAGTAAACTTTGCCGAAAACCCGTGCATTATTTGTAAAGGTGGCAGAGGTTTGATTAAGGCAGGTTGAGAAAAAAGTCCAAACCGCAGTGCCACCCATATAGAAAAGAATTTGGGGGATTCCGTCTGTTGAAATATTTGCGATATTGCCAAATACAAGCGTATAAATAAGCGTGGTCATAAGAGGCTGCAGAATTATCCAGGCAGGTCCTAAAATCGTTTGCTTGTAGATTAGTATAAATCTGCGCTTGGTGAAGAGCCATATAAGATCACGGTATTGCCACAGCTCTTTTAAATTAATATCAAACCATCCGTTTTTAGCTTTCAAATGGGTATGGTATTTAGGCAGCGTCTGTTTCATGTTTTTCATCTCCTACAAGTTGATAAACTGACAGATTTATAGGAAAAAGCAGCGGTGAGCTGCTTTTTTGATTACCTATGTGTGAATTATACTTCATTATATAAGTATACCACAAAAAGCGGAGGATGTCAAGTGTTTATAAGTTCAATAAAAACGCTGCTGCGCATTATGCACAGCAGCGTTTTATATGTGTACTGTTAATGATTAATAAGCGATGCCCTGAGCCTTCATTGCTTCTGCAACCTTAAGGAAGCCGGCAATGTTAGCACCTGCAACCAGGTCGCCTTCCAGACCGTATTCCTTTGCAGCAGCAACGGAGTTATCGAAGATATTCTTCATGATCTGCTTCAGCTTTGCGTCAACCTCTTCAGCAGTCCAGCTGTAGCGCATGGAGTTCTGGCTCATTTCGAGACCGGATACTGCAACGCCGCCTGCATTTACTGCCTTGGAAGGTGCTACTACTACGCCGTTTGCCTTGAGGTATGCAACAGCCTCGTTTGTGGTAGGCATGTTGGAAACCTCAACATAGTATTTAACGCCGTTAGCAACGATCTTCTTGGCATCGTCGATGTTGACCTCGTTCTGTGTAGCGCAAGGCATGATAACATCAACCTTTGTGCCCCAAGGCTTTTCCTTAGCGAAGAAGGGAACACCGAACTTGTCAGCGTAGTCCTGAACCTTGTTGCGATTGGATGCGCGCATTTCAAGCATGAACTTGATCTTTTCAGGTGTATTCACGCCGTTTTCATCGTAAATGTAACCGTCGGGACCGGAGATAGTAACAACCTTACCGCCGAGTTCAGTAATCTTCTGAACTGTACCCCAAGCAACATTACCGAAGCCGGATACTGCGAAGGTCTTGCCTTTGATATCCTCACCGTAGGATTTGAGCAGCTCAACTGCGTAGTAAACCGCACCAAAGCCGGTAGCCTCGGGACGAATGAGCGATCCGCCGTAGGAGAAGCCCTTACCGGTGAGAACGCCGGTGAACTCGTTGCGCAGTCTCTTGTACTGACCGAAGAGATAACCGATCTCGCGTGCTCCGACACCGATATCGCCTGCGGGAACGTCTGTATCAGCACCGATGTGCTTGGAAAGCTCGGTCATAAAGCTCTGGCAGAAGCGCATGATCTCTCCGTCGGACTTGCCGGTAGGATCGAAGTCAGCGCCGCCCTTACCGCCGCCCATGGGAAGACCGGTGAGGGAGTTCTTGAAGGTCTGCTCAAAACCGAGGAACTTCATGATAGAAGCATTAACTGTGGGATGGAAACGCAGACCGCCCTTGTAAGGACCGATTGCGGAGTTGAACTGTACACGGTAGCCGCGGTTTACCTGAACCTTGCCGTTGTCATCAACCCAGCTTACTCTGAACTGAATCTTACGCTCAGGCTCAACCATGCGCTCGAAAATACCTGCTTCAATAAAGTCAGGGCGTTTTTCTGCAACGGGCTCAAGAGATTCGAGAACCTCTTCTACTGTCTGATGGAACTCGGTCTCGCCGGGATTTCTTTTGCAAACATTCTCATAAACACTTGCAAGATAACTGTTTTTCAGTGCCATTGGTATGTACCTCTTTTTGTATTTGGATTTCACGCAGTTTAGCGTGTTAATTTACGTTATCTATTATACTACACTTTATTCGTTTTTGCAATATCTGTGACAAAAAAATTCATATTTTATATGTTAATAATTTGAAAATTTAAAATTTATAGTATTTATATAATATAAAGTGATTTTGCCTAATAAATGGAAATATAATTAAATATATACAATTAAAGGACGGTGAAATATTTGCGCATACTGCAGCGTTTTTTGTTTAACGGAATCATAATGACAGTTACTTCTTTACTGCTTCGAACTCTCGGCGTGGCATTCAATGCTTTTATTTCACGCGAGCTTGGCGCTGACGGAATGGGATTGTTTACGCTTATTATGAGTGTTTACGGACTTGCGGTAACGCTTGCTGCTTCAGGTGTTAATCTTGCTGCCACACGTTTGTGCGCCGAGGCGCTGGGAAATGGAAATGAGGCGGCAGTAAGCGGTGCCTTGAGGCGCTGTCTTACATATGCACTTACTTGCGGTATTATTGCGTGCGTAATACTTTATTTGGGGGCAGAGTATGTATCGCAAGCGTGGCTTGGGGACGTGCGTTGTATGCCGTCTTTACGTTTGCTTGCATTGAGTCTTCCTTTTATTGCTGCTTCTAATGTGCTTCACGGATACTTTACTGCAGTGCGCAAGGTGTCAAAAAGTGCGGCAACACAGATATTTGAACAGCTTTTCAAGATGCTTGTTACCGTATGGGCACTTTTGTATATAGTTCCCGACGGAATAGAGTATGCCTGCATGGCACTTGTCGGAGGAGGTGCACTTGCCGAGAGTGCTTCATTTGCGATGGCACTGCTTCTTTATCTTATTGACAGACGTAAAATGAAGCATACAGTTCTTGAACGGGAAAATGGGAAAAAACTGACACGTGAGCTTTTCAAGATAACTATTCCCGTTGCAGCTGCCGCATATGTGCGCTCGGGACTGTCAACGCTTGAGCATATACTAATTCCGCGCGGACTTCGGAAGAATCCGGTGACTGCGGATACTGCACTTGCTACATACGGTGTGTTGTGCGGCATGGTAATGCCTATCATAATGTTCCCGACAGCACTGCTGTATTCATTTACGGGTTTGCTTGTTCCCGAATTTGCCGAGGCGCAGGCGAGAAAAAACACGGTGCATATACGTTACATGATATCGCGCTCTCTTGGACTTACACTTATATTTTCGATCGGTTGTGCGGCGATTATGTCTATGCTCTCACACGAGCTTGGAATGTTGATTTATGACAGCTACGATGCGGGAGAATTTATCCGCGTAATGGCACCGCTTATACCTTTAATGTATCTTGATCATGCGGTTGATGCAATATTAAAAGGTCTCGGTGAACAGCTTTACTGCATGAAGGTCAATATTCTTGACTCTGCGATGTGTACCTTGCTCGTGTACATTCTTTGTCCGCGAGTGGGGATATACGGTTATATTATAACTATATACATTGCTGAAGCGGCTAATACGGCACTCAGCTTGGCGCGACTTATAAAGGTAAGCGGATTTTCTGTTCGAGTCGTTGATCGCTTTATAAAGCCGATGGTGTGTGCGACTGGAGCGGTTGCCCTGCTTCGGTTATTTGGAATTTCCGAGCTTGGTGTCACTTGGATATCGCTTTTGGGCACGTCAGTACTTACGGTAAGTACATATTTTATATTGCTTATCGGAACGGGGAGTGTATCAGTACAAGATATTAAGTGGGCGTCGTGTGTTATCAAGCGGTAATTTGCAGCAGAGGCTAAAGCATTGCTGATATTAAGATATGGAGTAATAAAAAATCATATGTTAATAAAATATACATTGAAAAATTTGCTTTAGTGTGGTACAATATATCTAATAATGAATTTTTATCAAAAGGGAGACCACTATGAAGATCAATCAGAACTACAAAAAACTCAAGGAAAGCTATCTTTTTTCCGATATTGCCAAAAAGACTGCGGCATATAAGGCGGAAAATCCGAATGCCGATATCATTCGTCTCGGTATCGGAGATGTAACACTTCCGCTCTGTCCTGCTGTCGTTGACGCACTGCATACTGCAGCTGACGAAATGGGCGGCAAGGATACATTTAAGGGTTACGGTCCCGAGCAGGGCTACGGCTTTTTAAAGGATGCCATCAAGGCTTATTACAAGGAAGAAGACGGTGTGGAGCTTGACGTAGACGAAATATTTATTTCTGACGGCGCGAAGAGCGACCTTGGAAATATCCTCGATATATTTGCAAAGGATAACACCGTGCTTGTGCCTGACCCGGTATATCCCGTATATGTTGACACCAACACTATGGACGGAAGAAACATCGTGTACATGAAGGGAAGCGCGGAAAACAACTTCCTGCCTATGCCCGATGATTCCGTTGATGCGGACATAATTTATCTCTGCTCGCCTAACAATCCCACCGGTGCGGCATATAATCATGAACAGCTTAAAGCATGGGTTGAATATGCGACCAAGAAGGGTGCTATTATTCTCTTTGACGCGGCGTATGAGTCATTTATATCGACAAAAGAGCTTGTACGTTCGATTTATGAGATTGACGGCGCGAGAGGCTGTGCGATTGAATTTTGCTCGTTCTCGAAGACCGCAGGATTTACCGGCACTCGATGCGGATGGACGGTCGTTCCGATGGAGCTTGAATGTGATGGGCTCAAATTAAACAAGCTGTGGCTGCGCCGTCAGACAACCAAGTTTAACGGTGTTTCCTATCCTGTACAGCGTGCGGCAATGGCAGTATTCACTCCTGAGGGACGTGCGCAAATTGCAGAAAATCTTGCTTATTACAAGGAAAATGCAGGCATCATCACAGCGGCTCTCGATGAGCTTGGCATATGGTATACGGGCGGTGTAAATTCGCCGTACATCTGGCTTAAGTGCCCGAACGGTATGGGCTCGTGGGAGTTCTTTGACCTGCTTCTCACTAAGGCAAATGTCGTCGGAACCCCCGGCGCAGGATTTGGTGAGATGGGCGAAGGCTTCTTCAGACTCACCGCATTCGGTGACAGAGAGCGTACACGCGAAGCGGCAGAGAGAATAAAAAAGCTCTTTAAATAATGCGGGTAAAGTGAACTGCGATGCATGTGAGGCGTACTCACATGATAGGAAAAATTAAATTTTTGCGAATGGGTTCGGAGTTGCTCCGGACTCATTCCTTTTTGCCTTTTTTATCTATAAGAAATGCATCCCAAAAGTAGTTGACTTTTGGGATGCATTTTAAAGTACTAACAGATATTGAACAGTATTAGTTAAGTGTTACAGCTGACACAGTAAAGCCTGATACTAAATCATCGGTGAATTGAATCGAGACGGTAGCACCGTCAAGCTCATATACTCTGATGCCGAACTGTTCGTCATAGTATGTACCGAACACCGCTTCAACCGCCTGGGCAGTGCTTCCGACCGTGATGCCGCCGTCTTTAAGTGCGACTGCATCGGAAAGCATGGAAAATTCGGAAATATACTGCTCTCCGCTTGCATTTGGAGAGGTGGTGATGCTGTACCAATCATAGAAGTAGACCTTATCATAGCCTTCATGTATGCAGCTGGGGGCTTCCATGTAATCAATCGGCTCGCCTGCCGAAGCGATAAATTCCTCAGACGGACCGCCAATAGTAATTGTCATGCCATTTTCAAATACGAGTGTATATGTAAGAGAAATTTCAGATGCAGTGGTGTCCGGGACAGTTGTTTCGGGGGGATTAACTGTGGTATCGGTAGGGCTTTCGGTTGTTTCGTTGCTTGTATCTTTCGTTGTATCGCTGCTGCCATCGGTATTATCACAAGCCGAGAGAGCGATAGCAATGGTGAGGGATAAAAGTAATATGAGAAGTTTTTTCATTTTGTATTCCTTTCGTTTATGGAGTAGGTGGGAACTTACTCGCATCAAAATCGTAGTAATAGCTGAGAGGGAATGCTCTTACCTCACTGTCTTTAAGTAGAAATACCTTCAGTCTGTGCGGCGACGGCTGTGGACAGGTGTCGAAGTGATACCATGCGCCATCCATTTTTACGAGATTCCAATAGTGCGGACGGTTAGGATCGTTTCGGTGAATCTCAATGTTTTCAATTCCGACGCGGGAGAGAAGTGCGCTTGCGACTGCATAGTAGGTGTAGCAGTTACCGTAACGCTTTGTAAATCCCGTATACGCCGCTTTGTTGAAGTGCCCCATCAGATGACTTGTTATACTTGAATATCTGATATTTTGTCTGCACCAATTATAGATTGCATGTGCTTTATCGCGGTCAGTCATCGAATCGGTAACGATTTTTGCGAGAACCTGATCGGCAAGGTCATTGACTGACTGACGGCTTATTGCCATAATCGTTACAGTCGTTGTTGCAGTTCTCGTGTTGCCTGAAGAATCGGATGCGGTGTAGGTTACATAATATGTTCCTGCAACGCTGTTGTTCACCGCAGACGAATTAACCGTTACAGCAACACTTCCGTCTCGGTCATCCGAAGTATATACTCCGTTTCTGTATAAAATCGTTTCACCCTCATAAGCAGTAATCGGCTTTACACCGTAGATAATGGGCTTTGTGGTGTCTTTTATAACATACATCGAAGTGCTCATGCTTGTGAAATTGCCGGCTTCGTCTGTTGCTATTATTGTAACTGTCTGCTCTCCGATATAAGAGGTATCAGCTGATTCGGAAAATGTGAAGCTTACCGGCGAGGCATCTATGCAGCTTGTTATAAAATCGCTTGCATCCGGAGTAGTACCTAAATAAACATTTGTCGGTTTGACGGCAAGCACAGGCGGAACAGTATCCTCAACCGTCAGTTTAATCGGTATATGTGAATATTCACCGATGAGAGTTAGTTCGTGCGTGCCTATTCCGAGCTGTTCTATTATAATGTCATCCGCAAGTCGGGGCAGGGGGGACTGAACATCCATATGGGAGAAAAGTTCACCCTTAAATACTTCGGTTGAAGTACCTGCTTCTATTAGAAAAGACGATGCAATGTTATGTATGTTGACCTTTGTTTCAAGCAGGGTGGTGTTCCCATAGGTGTCCTCAAGAATTACAGAGATATTCTGAACTCCTAACTTATCAAAATCAGGCTCAGCGTCAAAACGCTGTGTGACCTCTGATCTATCGAAAATGTTCTCGGTGAAATCCTCGGGTGAAAGCGTTTGACCGAGAAGAATATCATATTCGAGCACGTCTGCTTTAGGTGCGGTGGTATCAACAATAGTTACATTGAAAAGACAGCTAGCGCCGTTGAGCTTTCCCTTGATACGGTAAGTGCCGCACTGTGAAAAATCGACACTGTCAAAATTAAGATCACTGAGCCATTCGAATTTGAGCAGTCTGTCTGCAAGGACAGCCTTTAGTGTACCAAGCTCGGTCTCACAGTGGGTAAGGCGGTCATTTACGATAAGCTCTGCGGTGGCGGTAGTTTTATTTCCGCACTCATCCACAGCGCGGACAGTGACCGTGCCGCCATTTTCGGTGTCAGCCTTATGCATAAAGCGATATGTAAGCTCGGTCATATCGTTAGCTTGGCTTATAAATTCTTCCGGGAAGACCTCGGTGCCGCGCGGAACACAGAGTGTCTGCGTTGTAATCCGCGGTGCCTTGCTGTCTCTTACAACAAGTGAAGAATTAACGGGAATGAATCCGAAAAATTCAAGCTCAAGCGGATGCTTGCCAAGAACGCTTGTATCGATTTTGTCGAGGTCGGTTTTGACCTCGCAGAAATAATTAAATACCGTCACATCCCTAAGCGGCAGACTTGCATCCTTGCCGATCTCCGTCTTGTGCGGCATTACACCGTACAAAAGCAGACTTACGATTGGTAAGAGAATGATACCGATGATTATCAGTATAACAATAAGCGCCGTGCGAAGCTTGCGCTTTGCTGAAGTCTTATTTTCTTTATCCGATTCCGATTCTTTGTCAGGTTCTGCATCATCTGATGGTTCAGCCTCTGCTTTAGCGACGGATTCCCCTGAAGGTATGTCGGATGATTCTTCGGTTACCTCATCAGCGGTGCTGGCATCTGATTTTTCCTCGGTAGCATTAAGCGATTCCGATGCTGCTTCGTCAGAGGGGTCTAAAGTGGCAACAGATGTTTTTATCTCCGTATCAGCAGAAGAAGCTTCTTGTGTCACTTGTGCTGCGGCAGATTCTGCCTCAGTGGATATATCCTCAGCCTTGACAGTATCCGGAGTAGCCGTGACCTGTTTGACAGTGTTATTTGCTGCCTTGCTTCTTTTTGCCTTTTTCTTTTTTGCTAATGCTTTCTTACTCATCTATAAAAATCCCTGTGTCAATTATTCTTGTTCGGCACACCGTCGCCGTCATGGTAGAGCGCACCGGATTCATCAATACCGGCAATGCAGACAACTCCGACATCAAAGGCTTCCATGTTGCGCCAATTGTATGGGTTGCCGTAAGAGCCGCCAATCTGACCCGAGTAAAGCTGGTATGTACCGTCGCGCTTCTCGACGAGAATTGCGGACGCTCCTGCTTTGATACGGGTTATATTCTTGGCGCTTTCAACATTGAGAAGACCCATTGAGCGGTAGCCGCGTATCATTACAGTACCGTCGGAGAAGAGCATCACTGTTGTCTGGTTGCACGCCGCAACATCGACTACATTGCGGTACGGCTCAACATCGCACTGACCGCATGAATTTGAGCCGGTGGCAACGAGCGTTCCGTCGATTTTCAGACCGACTGTAAACCGCTGACCTGCCGCGACTGCAACAATATCATTCCACGCAGTTACATCGCACTGACCGTATGTGTTATCGCCATACGCACTTACAGTGCCGTTTGCATGCAAGAGCACAGCGTGGTCCTGACCAAGCATTGCCTGTATAACGTCATCGCTGTTTGGAGCAGTGAAGGGGAGAGCTTCTCCTTCATGGGGGATCAGAGCAACCTTGCCGTTTTTGCGCAGTACGATGCTCATGGTTTCATTTGTATCGACAGATACAGCATCGGTTATCTTGGTTCCGGCTATTTTTCCGGATTTTATGATACGGACATCATCGTTCCATACCGATATCGACTGTGAATGATATATACGCTTCTGCTCCTCTGTCAGCATCGGATATATAATATCAAGCTCTGCACGCACACCCGAGTCTCCCGAATCTATGCCTGCCTGAGCAGAGGTTATCTTTGCATATTCGGGATAACGGTCGGCAAGATAAATTATACCAGCGTTGTCATCAAGAGTTACACAACATTCAATGGCGGCATTTATAGCGTCCTGCTTTGAAATATCGAAGGTTACGATATTAGGAAGCTCATCAATAAACGCTGATGCTTCATTGTATCGGTTGTTGGATATATAATAGATAAGGGCATCGTTGAACACCGTGTTTTCGTATTTGTCGCGTTCAGACTGCTCGCGCATTTCACTTGCGACAAGAAGCGCATTTACATAGTCTCCACGGTTCTTTAATATGTCGCACATTGAGCGTATAATAGACGAAAACTTTTCATCATTCTCAGACATCTTTGCCACGCGGAATGCATTCTCATTGATTTTTCCGGTGTTTATATCGACAACACTTGCGGCGGCATAATCGATGATAACATCGCACAGAGAAGAATTTGGCGCACCGTATGCATAGACATACGATGATTCAAGATCTCCCTTGTCGATATAATATTCGACAGCCTTTTCGCAAACGCGCTGCAGTATACCGTCATACTCGGAGTCATACGCGATTTTATATGCTTCATTGAAGCGCCTATCCTTTATAAGCATATCGGCGGAGTTCTTTACTCCGAGATAGCGATAAAGTGAAATTCCGGCGATGATCTCAACGATAAACATAACAACAAGTGCAGATAGAATAATCATAAGACGGTGGCGCTTTTTCTCGGGAGAAAGTACGGGCTTTTTATGAGTATTTGCTTCTGCAACTTTGTTAAGCTGCTGTGATGTATTGCTGCTTGATGCAGGTGTATTCTGCAGTTGAGGTGTATTACGGTTTTTTGCAACCGGACGTCGTACAAAACGAAATTCCGAGGGCTCAAATGTAAGCACTTGTCCGCTTGAAAGGGTGATTTCGGATATGTAAGCGCTGCACCCGTCTTTTGTAAGATGTGACGGAACATTGCCGGTTATTGTTATAAGCTCACTGGAATTAAGATCATTATCGGTATAACGGTATGTACTGAATTTATGCGCTGTGTCCGGAGCATAGACCGGCAGGGATGAAAAACGGTATCTGAAGGTAAAGCTTGAAATTTTCACCGAAAGATCTCGTTTTATAACTATACGCATGGTATCCGAGCTATCGGGATGCTTTATAAGTGTAATCGAGTGTACCGATGCAGGCGATTTGCGCTCAGGTGGGAGCATGGGGACGGGAAGAAGCATGGATTCTTCTTTGGGAGTATTTTGATAATGTTTTTCGGTTCTATTCATATTCCCACCCCCTTATCTTACAAGCTCATTCTCGGAGGGAACGAGCGGAATCGTGTCAAGCGGATGGTCGGTGGGGAGATAATTTCTGGTGTTCGCACACTGAAAATGCCACCATTCGGAGTTGATGTACGTGAAGCCACAGGAGGTCATTACATCTGTCATATAGTTCATATTGTCACGTGCTGTGTCGGTCATATTTTCACTGCTTCGTGCGGAATCGTTTGTGAAGGTATGCATCGGAGTGGGCATTTCTATTTCATTTCCGTCCGAGTCGATAAGAGAAATATCAAGCGCAGTTCCGCGGTCGTGTATTCCGCCCATGCCGCGGCTCGGGTCGGCAACCCACTTATGAACGCGCACAACGTCAAACCAACGCTGCTGTACAGATGTCGGGCGGTATGCGTCATATATTACGATTGTGTAGCCGTCATTTTTGAATATCTCTATTGCCTTGACAAGCTTTTGAAGGGTATCGTACTGTATAAGACAAAGATTGCGGTCATAAAACGGCTCACCGATTGATGTTTCATTTGTGGAGAGCTTCATAGATACTTTTATATCATACCGCGAGAGATCGACACCGGCATTTGAAATATTCGTTGATTCATAAACCTTAAGATATTTGCGGATATCGACAAGGTGAGAATATGCATTTATCTTTCTGCCTGTGCTGTCGGGGGCGAGCCCGGTTTCAATCGGCACTTCAGCATACAGCGTACTGCCGCTGTTTACAGCATGCAAAAAGCCGTCCTTTGCATAACCGAGCAGAACTCCGCCCGTTGAATATACGGTCGCCCACACACTGCCCTCGGCAGGCTCGACGAGATATATTCTCTCGCCCTTGTTGAGTGTGTTGTATGGGTACTGCGCAGTTCTTGTCTGGTATATATCCATTTTATCAATGACGGTCATAGGGAACGCTTCACTGTCTGTAAGTATGCAGTTAGGCTCGCTGTTCACAATAGGGGTTATCGCAGCACCGAGCTCTCCGAAATCAAAGGCTTCGGAGGGAAATTCGATACCGACATGTGCTTTTACATCAAAATCCCTGAAGACGTGATTTTTAGCATCGGAAGAGACAGCACATGAATAAAGTGATGTGGAACTTAATATAAGAGCTGCGAGAAGTATAGAGCCGACGGCTCGCTTGTTTCTTTTCATAGAGAGGATATCACTCCTTAATCTACGGTGGTTATTATACGTTCATCGGCGCCGATAAGTGTACGGATGTTGCGTTCAGCGATTTCGATTATCACACAATCGGCGGAATATGAGTCGAGAAGATCAATGCGGTAGGGAACAGCACGTTCAAAACGTGCTTCAGAGAAGCTTGATGCAAAAAATGGAATCATTGCATTTGCAAAGGAGTCGCGGAACATTAAAAGCTTGCCTTCGCCGTTGCCTCTTGCAGTTATCTGCATATCCATTGGTGTACGGTAAGCGGATGTGTAGATAAACAAGTCGGAAAGATCATATGCCGTGTTATCGTCATACATTTTACGTTCCGGGAAAAGGAGCGTATCAAGGTCTCCCGAAAAATCGGTGAGCCGTGTAGGTCCGTACTTTGCAAAATCGGGAGTTATGATGGATAACTCATTTGCAATCGCCTCAACAGCGATACGCGCGCCCTCTGTATTCCAGTGTGTATCGCGTTTGTGATACACAAGTAACTCGTTTTTAGCTTCGGTGAGTGTATCACGGAGATCTATATACGGAACACTGCGTTCATCAAGCGCATCGAGCAAACGGTCAAAATCTCGTCCGTTCGCGTCCATGATATAGCGGGACGGCATCATTTCGGGATAGATACTGTTTTTGTTTGGCGCGCAGACAAACAAGAAGTCAGCTCCGCGCTCATTCGAGTATTCATATATATTGAGAAGCGAGTCGGCAACTGCGGCTATTTCGTCATCGGTCATCGGGTTTCTACCGAGGTAGTTGTCAAGAGTGTCGGCGAAGAAAAGGAAATCATCCTGCCCGACGATGACCTGATCGTTACCCTCGGAAAAAAATTCTGTTTTCAAAGTGGAAAACATATCAACCACTTTATTTCTGTACGCAAAGCTCTTCGAGAAATATTCCTCAAATTCGTTTCCGAAATCCGAGTTAACAGATGCATTGGGCGCATCAGTCAACAGCTTGGGCATTTCAGCGCCCTCTGCGGCATTTGCAGCCCCCGGGATTATCATGCCGAGTGAGAAAAATGCGCAGGGAATAAGGAAGAGAGCGCAGTATATTACAAGCAGTATTTTTTTCATATCGCGCCTCCTCAGAATATGTAATAAATAAAGGGATTGAATGAAGTTGAAGCGAGAGTCATAACGCAGAGTGCCAACAACGGCAGGCTCAACATGTATCCAACAACTTCACCGCAGGCGGAAAGTTTACCGTTGCTTGCGGCATATTTGCGAAGTGTAGGAAGTATCGGTAGGGAGAAGATTACTCCAAAAACGAGCATCATGATTGTGTACGGGGTGAAGAGCATGAGCGCATCACCGATGCCGCCACTGAAAGAGAACATTCTTCCGATATACTGCATCGCAAAGCCGATACTCGGGGAGTTGAAAACAACAAATCCGAGACAGACGGCGAGTAGGGTATATATATGGAATAGCGGCTTCAGAAACGGCTTTTTTGCCCATCTTTCGATGCTTGTGAACTGCTCGAACATCATGAGAAGTCCCTGCCACATACCCCATACGATGTATGTGAAATTAGCGCCATGCCAAAGTCCGGTCAGGAAGAATACGGTAAGACGGTTGGCGACGGTACGCGCTTTGCCGTGGCGATTGCCGCCGAGAGGGAAGTATACGTATTCGCGGAACCAAGAGGTAAGCGAAATATGCCAACGTTTCCAGAAGTCACGTATAGATACGGCAGAGTAGGGATAGTTGAAGTTTTCAAGCAGAGAGAAACCGAACATTGAAGCGAGTCCGATTGCCATGTCGGAGTATCCGGAGAAGTCAAAATAAAGCTGAATACAGTAAGAGACAGCACCCGCCCATGCGAGCAGGGAAGACGGCATGTCCGCGCTGAATGCTGCCTCGGCGATAATTGCCGCGGTATTGGAAATGAGCACTTTTTTGGATAGACCGTATATAAAGCGGCGGATTCCGAGCGCGGTGCCGCTTAATGTGACGGAGCGGCTCGCAATTTGTTCCTTAATATCGCCGTATTTTACAATAGGACCTGCGATAAGCTGTGGGAAGAAGGATATGTACAGAAGCAAATCGGCGAAGCTTTTTTGGGCTTGGGTATTTCCACGGCGCACATCAACGACGTACGAAAGCACCTGGAATGTATAGAACGAAATGCCGACAGGTATAGTAAGCGGTGGAATCGGGATATCAAGCGACAGTCCTGAGTTGACAAGTGAAACAATCCATGGCACATATTTGAAGAATGCGAGTACGGCGAGATCGACTGTTACGCATGCAGTACACATAATAGACTGCGCGCGTGGCTTGCATTTAGACATGAGCAGCGTCATCGCCCAGTTGAACATTACCGAGCCGAGCATTATGATTATGTAAACAGGCTCGCCGTATGCATAAAAGAGAAGGCTGGCAACAGCGAGCAGAAGATTTCGTGCGGCAAGAAATTTTGCCGGAATCAGCATATGAAGCAGCCAAACCGCCGGAAGAAATATAAAAAGAAATACAGTAGATGAAAAAACCATAAAAACCTCGTAAAGCGAAGATTTTTTGAATATATGAATTGTTTTCAGAATTTATGCATATAATTATACAGTATATATTATATCATCTTTCGCGGTGTAATGCAATATCAAATTTAAAATATTTTCAGGCGTAATACAAAATATTTTTGTGAATTTGCAAAAACCTCTTGACATTAAGGGCTTGTTATGATATACTATATAGGCGGTCAAGAGACGGACCGCCAAAAAAAGGTAACGGAAAATGCCGGAGTGGCGGAATTGGCAGACGCCCGGGACTTAAAATCCCGTGAGACCAAATCTCGTACCGGTTCGAGCCCGGTTTCCGGCACCAATATATCGCGGAGTGGAGCAGTCCGGTAGCTCGTCGGGCTCATAACCCGAAGGTCGTAGGTTCAAATCCTGCCTCCGCAACCAATTAGTGCGACCAAAAAAGATATCGCACGAAAAACCCGAGATTTTCTCGGGTTTTCTTCGTTTTTCTCCGTTTTTCTCGCTTTTTCAAAATTCGAAAAATAGTCAAAATAAAAAGATATCATTTGAGAAAAACGACTGATCGGAGGGATTTGAACTACCGACCTCCCCTTTTTGACACAAATTTCAGAGTTTTTTGAGCAAAAAAAGGACGAAAAACAAAGTATTCAAATGTTAAATCTTTATGTCTTGTACAACAAATATAAACGCATCTTTTTGGGGCGAATTTTTACAGATTGATTCTGTAAGATTCGCCCCTTTTTTTATTTCATTGTTCTTGAGCAGTCCTCGCTTTTATTGCGTGGACACGTTTGACAACCTCCTCTTCGGTTAGTTCAGAAGGATAAATAATTTCAAGAAGCAGATCACACATCAAGAGCAGATCAAGGTCAATATTACCTTTGGGTTTGCGGAGTTCTCTTTCAATGCAGTCTCCTATCAGTAGTGCTAAAAGTGTGCAAAAACTATCTTTGTCTGATTTCATGTTATTACTCCCTATGATATGTAAATTGATGGTTTTGATTATGCCTATATATGTAAATGTCAAAAACTGTAGTTATTGTTGCAGGCAAACGATAACATTTACACTTTATTAACAATGCTCTTGGTCATAGTGTCAAACACCATGGCTTCTTTATTTTCCATTCA
>JAZRAB010000098.1:0-3084 GCA_045634345.1 Candidatus Flemingiibacterium sp.
TGCGATTTTCGCAACTCCCACCCAGCGCCCCGCCTCCCCTCCCGGATTGCGAGGGCGTTCCCCTGAAGCTCCCGGTCGGGGGCGACGTTGCTCTCAAACGCCGATCCACCCGCCCCCGACACCCCCACCCGGCTCGGCTGCACCGGCTCTTATAATAAGTGCTTTAGTTTGCTTTGGTGCGCTGAAAGATATTAATATGGTTAAAGAAGCGGTAAGCCTTCGCGGTCGTTGGGTAGCGAAGCGGCGGCACGGGAGTGAATGACTGTCGGTGGCAGTCAGAGCCGTGCCGTGACCGAGCCGCAGCGAGAACCGAGCGAAGGCGGAGGAGCCGGAGCGAGGCGGGCCCCGACTACCGAGAGCATTCCCTCGAAGCTTTATGCAAACACTCTATGAGCGAATGCGTTGTATAAAGCTTTTGCGGAGCTTTTCTCGAAAAGCGACTCGTTCTTTTCCCCTACAAACTCAAATTTTAAATAATGAAGATGAACAGGTTTTAAATTCCCTCATGGCATTTGCGCTTAAAATGCACGTAAGATATCACAAAATATCATATAAAACAGTGATACCTTACGGTGCTATACGGCGTGCGCTGATACGTTGAAATATGATATCCTTGAAAAGGACGGCGGATATTATATTAAGGAGATGATGCGTATGGCGTAAGCTTGTTCGGGCGATTTTCAATAATGCCCGTGACTGTGATTGCGAAAAACAAAAAATAGGAGGAATAATATGAAATATGAAGTGAATGGCATAAGTGTAAACACTGTTGAGGATGAAAATCTCGCTTCGGGTGCCGTTAAGGTGCATTTTGCAGAATTTACATTCGATGCGACGTGGGACGAATACACGTCAAAGGTGGCTGTTTTCAAGCGCGGAAGCGAAGAATACGAGGCACAGCTTGAAAACGGCAAGTGCGAAATACCTTGGGAGATATTAAGCGAGCGCGGTGTGATGCTGGTCGGCGTATATGGCGCAACAAGCGAAAAACGCCGTCCGACGTTGTGGGCATCCCCTAAGGTCATTGAACCCGGTGCGCAGGCGTGCGAGCAGTCGCGCGAGCCAACGCCCGATAAGTGGCAGCATGTTCTTAAGACTATGGAGAATCTTACATACAATGTAACCCCACGTATCGGAACAAACGGAAATTGGTATGTAGGCGATGCAGACACGAAAATCAAGGCTCGCGGAGATAATGGCGATGACTACATTCTCACATCTGCCGACAAAGCGGAAATCGTCAACTCGGTGCTCGCCACACTTCCCGACGGAGACGAGGTGAGCTACTAATGGCAACTGTAAAGACGGATAATGCTCACTACGCTGCAATAGCCGCGAAAATACGCTCTCATACAGGAGAAAACACAGCATACAAGCCGAGTGAGATGCCGAAAGGCATCGACGATGCTTGCCGTGAAGCTGCCGCAGAGGGCTATGACAACGGTGTGCAAGAGGGACGCGACTTGGGTGAGAAAATCGGTTACGAAAAAGGTTATGCCGAGGGAGAATCTGTCGGTTACGCAAACGGCAAGGCTGACGGCTATGCCGAGGGTGAAACAGCGGGACATGCAGCAGGCGTGACAGAGGGCAAGCAAGCCGAGTATGACCGTTTCTGGGATGCGTTCCAAGACTACGGGAACCGCACAGACTACATGCTTGCTTTTCGCTGTATTAACGCGGATTATATACGCCCAAAATATAAGCTCAAAGATCTGACGCAAATACAGATGATGTTTCAAAGTTCAGGGGTTAAGAAAATAGAAAGCGCATATTTCGATTTTTCCGGTACGGAAAATGTTGCCAACGCAGGCTATGCTTTGTTCAATGATTGCTCAAATCTTGAGGAAATAGAGGACATAAATCTTCCGGCTGTCAATTATATAGGTACATGGTATTACTGCGAAAAGCTAAAGAAAATCGCAGTGGTAAGATGTGCTTCGGGAAAGACATTTGATGCTTCGGTACCGCCGTTCTATATGTGCAGTGAGCTTACAGATGTTACTTTTACTGGCACACTCAACACAAGTGGGCTTGTTATGCAGTGGTCGAAAAAGCTGTCACGAGCGAGTATTGAGAGTATCATCGGCGTGCTGTCATCGAGCGCGAGCGGCAAATCCATTACACTCTCAAAAGCGGCGGTGAACAATGCATTTGAAACGTCACCCGGTGCGGCAGACGGTGCAAGCTCGGCGGAGTGGGCGGCGCTTATCGCAACAAAACCGAATTGGACGATATCGCTAGTGTAAGGAGGAAAAACAATGAGAACAAGACTTGTAATTTACTCGGATGAGGGGATGGTGCTTACAAACGGAGAGCTTTACGGTAAGCAAATCTTCCTTGCCGAAGGAATGAGTGCAGATGATTTTTATGAAATTTCCGATAAAGAGTATGCTGGGATAACGGCATCTGAAGCGGATGAGCTTGTACTTGATACACAGCTGTGCGGATGCGATTTCTGAAACGTATTTTAGCGTCCGTGCTTATATACGAAGCCGTATATTTGCCGTTTGTTGCGATAATGCAGGTGTTAAGCGGCGGCGACTTCACTGCCGCTTACACAGTCGGCGGAGCGGCGGCAAGTGTTGAGTTGATTCTTTGTGCTCTTATCAAGCGAGAAGAAAATAAAGATTCGGTATCTTCCGAAGAAAGGAGGACAAATGAAAAGCATTGATTGGAAACGGAAGCTTACCTCACGTAAGTTCTGGGCGGCGGTGGTCGGCTTTGTTACTGCGGTAATGCTTGGATTCGGCTGCGCGGAATCCACAGCAGCAGAAGTGACATCTATTGTTATGGCAGGCGCTGCGCTGATTGCGTACATAATCGGAGAGGGGATTGTCGATGCAAGCTCGGCTTCAGCAGGGGAAGCGGCAAAGTGATTACTTTGCCGCTTTGCGGTATTGTAAATTTGAGTTTGTCGGGGAGTTTGCGCTTCGAGCGTTGATGCTCCTTGCGGTGCATAGCCCCGCCTGCCGGTATTGCTCGCGGCAGCAATGCCGCCGCTCGGCAAGGGGCAGGAACCGATCTCAAGCAAGACGGCTTCGCCGACTTGCTATAAAGTTCGGCAATGCCGAACTTACACGCAGG
>JAZRAB010000099.1:0-6743 GCA_045634345.1 Candidatus Flemingiibacterium sp.
CGCTTCCATGCAGTATGAGTGGGCGATGACCGCGCACAAGGCAGGCAACAAGGAACTGGCGGCACTGCATCACAACGAAGCGATGAAGCGGCTCAACGGCGTTAAAGAGTGGTACGACAAGGCTAAGTCGATGATGGGCGATAAGCCTATGGACCCGATCGCGGAGGAGCTTAAGTGCTATTTCGTTGATTGGTACCATGATCTGTTGGGCAAAGTCACCGCTATGAAAATGTAGCGTATACTGGGCAGAGATGTCCGGTATTTTATTACGTTTCGTTTTGCATTTCGTTTTGCATTTGTGCT
This sequence comes from Candidatus Flemingiibacterium sp., assembly GCA_045634345.1. Classification (GTDB taxonomy): domain Bacteria; phylum Bacillota; class Clostridia; order Oscillospirales; family CAG-272; genus Flemingiibacterium. The sequence goes on from JAZRAB010000099.1 coordinate 304, forward strand.
CAAAATTAGCGATTTTGACTTTAATATTGCAAAGTCGATTGCACTAAACAAATGCCCGAAAACCCAATCCAGCATTGGATAATTAAGAAAACCGCCTATTTAGGCGGCTTCTTGATATGGTGGAGGCGAGGGGAATCGAACCCCTGTCACCACATCATTAAAACCCAATCCACACAACGATTCTTGATTAATTGTTTTGCATTTCATTTTGCATTTGCGTCGTCTACATCCGTCACCAGCGCGGTGAAATATTCGTCGATAACTGTATCTGCTTGTTCGCGGTCACCTACAAAAGTTTCCTGATACACCGACTTTAAAACCGCAGGAGATGACCAGCCGCCGCGCTCCATGGCGATTGCATCGGACACACCGAGGCGGAGCATTACCGAGGCATTGACGTGCCGCAGATCGTGGAATGTGATATGCTGCATCCCCGCACTTTCGCACATACGGTAAAACCGCTTCGTTATCGCGTTTGCCGTGAGCTTTATCACATATTCGTCCAAATCACCTGTACCGCACAGCTTCAGCAGATACTCCGGCAGTTTCAGTGCTCGGGTGCTGTTCTCGGTTTTGGTCATGTCACGGTCAACCGCTTCGGTATCAACCATGAGCCGTACATTTCGAATTATAAGCATACCGTTTTCGATATCCCTATACCTTATGCCCAGTATCTCCGACATTCGCAGAGAGAGCCACATTGCAAGCAGTACCGGAAGCTCGATCTCAGTACCGTGTACTATGTTGTACACTTCTTTAGGCTGCGGCAGTCTGCGTATCACGCGCTTCTTTGCCGGGTACTTAAGTGTCAGCACTACGCCGTTTTCGCGCGCTACAGCCGTTAAAAAGCCGTAATTATTGCGCAGTGTCTTATTACTTAATTCTGCTGCGTCATCGTTCATGCGCTTTTGTACGATCTTACTGTTGATGTCTTCAAGCTCCATTTCCTGCAAATCGGGGAAATAGTTGCGAACGATCTTACGGTAACCGGCTATTGTGGACGGCGAAAGCAGATTGCATCGCTCGTTTATGTATCGCTCCATTGCCGCGCCAAGTGTTGTTGTGTTGCGCTCTTCTTCGCGTTTTTCTTCTCGCTCGGAAAGGAACACCGCAACAAGCCGCTTGACCTCTCCTTTGCTGGATGCTGTTATTGATTTATATTTCCTCTTGCCGTCCGGTGTGGTGTAGTCGTACACCAGCGCATTGTAGTTGCCGGACGGGAGTTGCTTAATCTTGACGTTTGCCATTCAGCCCGCTCCTCATACTTTCAATAACCGACCTCTGCAGTGCGATGATCTCGTCTTTAGCCGCAACAAGAGCCTCCTTATCGGCAAGCCGGGCATTGAGGTATTCAATGTTCTTGTCACGCTCTTTAATCAGCTCGGTATAGGCATTTATCGCTGTATCGGCAATCTGCTCGGTGGATGCACTCTCTGCACCGGGAGCGGCTGTGCCGGCGATAACATCGAGCGATACTGCGAGGGCTTTGGATATTGCCGCGATCTGCTCAAAAGACGGGTCACTGTCGTCTCCGAGTATACGATTGAGTGTCGATTTTGGAATATTGGTTAAATCCGAGAGCGTTTTCTGCGTCATGTTCCGTTCATGGAGCAAATCTCTTATTTTTAGTGCAAACGTGTTCTGATCTGACATTTTATTCTTCCTATATTTGAGTGATTTCTGTTGCAAAATTGGCGTTTATAATTCGACTTTTGGGTGTTGCAATCCCACGGCGGCTGGTGTATAATTGTGCTCAGTACATCAAAGGAGGTGACACAATGAATAATACAGAGCGCAAAGCCCTTGTTCGCAAAATCGGCTATGTACTCCGTGCGGCTTCTCCGAGACAGCTTGAAACTGTGTGGCGGTATGTTAAGTGGGTTATGTTCGGCGAGGGTGAGTGAGTGCATGGTAAATTCTATTGACAATTCGGTAAATATGAGTTACAATAGAAGTACTGAAAGGGGTGTGCATATGTTCAAAAAAATAATCAGGCTGATACACTGCTTGCTCGATGATGCTATTTACTCGTTTGAAGCGAATAAAGCCGCTCGTGAAGAAGCCGAAAAACGATTCAACGAAATGTCAAAACGCCACGAGGAATTGTTCAAAAGCGGTGTTGAAATCGTTCAAGCGCACGACAGAATCAGAAATATAATGCGAACACGTCGATAACGTAGGGGTCACTGTCTCCGAAAATCGTTTTTACGGCATCCTGTATCACCGTGTTGTAATCGTTTAACAGTGTTATGTGCTTTTGGTTCAATGCTTTTGAAATCTTTTGATTCTTCAAACCCAATACCGTGACTTTATACTGGTAATTTAATTGTAAGTTTTTAAAACTTGTTCTTAAATATCGTTTGTTTATAGGTATTACATACTTATTGTTTACTGCAAAATATTTGTATGGCAGGATATATTCGAGCAATTCGAGTTTCTCAAGCGACTTATCGACGGTTCTTTGATAACGGCTTTTGTAAAAATCAGAAAATAAGAACCGTCTTGATTCAGCCGTGTCACAAAAGTCAAATGCGGCGGTATCTTTAATTAAGTTACTGTATATCTCGTTGTTGACTAAGTTTTTATCCGATAACGCTTTTTCCAAAATTGAAAGATTGTTGTCGAATTGTATTGTTTCGGTTCTCTCGTGCCGGAGCGTATACTCTTTTCTTGCAGTCAAATTTGACAACGGCTTATGATTCACGTTAAACTTAAAAGCGCCGGCTATATCTATCCCGGTGGTTACTCCGGTATCGGCGGATGATACATCCTCTGATTTTTCTGAATACACATCAGTGTCATTTGATGTTTTCTGCGGTAATCCTTCCATGATTTGTGATACCATGGAATCAATTATTGCGCTATTGTAATATAAAATACGTTTGATTCCGACATCACTCCCAAAATAATATATTAACTTTTAGTAAATCCCCTTGACAATCCCATAATAATGGATTATAATATAACCACAACAACAATAATGTTGGTATGGAGGACAAACAATGAACGATAGTAGCCATTTAACACCAAGCGAGTTGGAGTTAATAGAAAATTACAGTCAACTATCAGCGGAAAAGAAAGCGGAGTTTATTCAGATTCTTTCAGAGCTTTCAATACAGAGAGAGCGCGTTTCTGCTCCTTTTCCGGTAAGCTCCTATAGAGTGCAAGCAGTTCGGTAATATCCGGCTGTTGAAGCAGCTCATCCACTTCGGATGGGCTTTTTTTATTGCCCGGCGACGGGTCGTCGGTTTCGCCTTTGAGGTAGGCGGTTGTTGTTCCGAGAACATCTGCTATTATGACCAATTGTTCTTCAGACGGGTCTTTATTCTGGCTTCTTAAGTTGTTTAGATAGTTGCGTTTCTTACCCAACTTATCACATATGAATGTCTGCGAAACGCCTTTTTTGTTTGCATAACTGGTAATAATATCTAAAACACACATATAAAATACACCTCTGTGATATTAATGTTTCACGAAATAGAACAAATGTTCTGATTGGTATTGACTTTCGAGAACAAATGTAATATAATGTACTCACAGCAAAACAAACAACACAAAGAACACCGTGGTACATAACAGCAACAACAACACAACAACTAACAAATGTTATGATACCACAAAACACGAACAATGTCAAGGGGGAGGGGGTAAGAAACAGACGGTGAAAATATACTTTTATATTTTACTGTTCAGCTTAACATGGGCGATAGGTCTCATAGTCGTACCACGTGTAATAGACGGAATATTCGATGAACTGATGACAGTTACGGCGATATTGATATTCCTTTTGATAGGTGCAATCTGCTATCTGTTAGCCATCAACTGAATACGGATACTGCCGGAATCTTCAATGAACTTACGCACCTTCCTTTTTCCCCGATTGGTATAAACACAAAAACGGGCGGTGCCGCCAAAAGGTCCGGCAGAACTCGGAAAGAACGCAAATACACCCGATTCCGAATCGTATCCGTTTACAGTCAAAGGAAGGCCCCGAGTGTCAATCGACTTATACGCAAGACCGTGTTTACCATTAAATGTATGAGGACCTATCAACTTATGTGATGTGTGATCGGCTCTGAAGCTGTTTTTGCCTTGTTCGATGTAAATGTCCTGTACAACAATGGGCAAAGAAGATCTGTTTATTATATCAATTTCCATATTACTTGTATCATTATCACGATATAAGTCACGGACGATTATATCAAAGGTGCACCTGTTTTTATAAAGCGAAATTAAAAACGAAGCACCGGAAACAACAAGAGCAGCGGAAGATATCAGATCGCTGTATTTTATCTCATTAAAAATATCGCACAACATTAAAAATCACCTCACCGCATTATACCACAGACCAACAACAATTTCAAGGAGGAATGTACCCGACATGAACAATCAGACAACCGCAAACGCAGATATCCGCAGAGAGATCGACAACGCAGGGCTTAAGATGTGGCAGATCGCCGCTAAGCTCGGCATACATCACTGCACGTTCTCCGTATGGCTTCGTCAGGAAATGTCCGACGAGCAGAAAGCGCAGGTTCGCGCGGCGATCAAGGAACTGGAGGAGTAGAAGTAAAGCAATCACTTTACTGACAGTCTTCGAATGGTCGCCGAAACGATTGCAAAATCTTCCGGTGAATCACATGAAAGCGTCAACAAAGCATCAATATCACGTATAACATCTGGGTCAATGTCTTCGAGTTCTCGAATGATTCGATGCTTTAACTTGCTGATATCGGATTCCTCACGCCAACTCTGCATTTTGTCGCCGCCAAAAATATAATCAACGCTGATGTCAAGTGACTCAAGAACGCTGCATAACTCGTCAACGCTCAAAGAGTCGTTCCCACCTGCGATAAAATTCTTTAATCTACGGGCACTGACTTCTGACAGCTTTTCGAGTTCATCGTATGACACGCCACGCTCTTTCATTACATCAACAAGACGTGTTCGGATGGTGATCTTCGATTCGGCAATGTATTCGTTGTCAAGCTCTTCCTTTGACAATACAGTTTCAATTCGGTTATTTGTACGACCGAGCAGATAATCCACCGAACAGCGGAAATACTCGGCAAGGTCAACGAGCTTGTACGGCTGGGGCTTACGGACGCCCTTTTCGTAATTCACATATGTTGTATATGGGATTTCAAGCTCAGCGGCGATCTGGCGCATAGTCTTTCCGGTTTCTTCTCGAAGTTCTTTGAGTCGGATCATATATTTAACACCTGTCCTTAACATATTTTACTACAACCATTATACACGTATTGAGTATTAATGTCAAGCATATACTCAAAATGAACAAAATTTTATACAAAACAACTACTCGATATGGGTAATTTATGCATTGACAATTACTCGTTTTGAAGCTATAATGAAATAGTAATACCCAATACGAGTAATTCAACGCATCATTATTCAATCCGAGTATGAAAGGAGCAACAATGATATCGAATATAGAAGCTGAGAGAGCTCGTGCGGGTATGACGATACAGGAATTCACTGAATCGCTCGGAATCGAACGCAAGACATATTACAACTGGCGCGCAAAGGGAGAAGCACCGGCAAAGATGCTTGTGGCTATAGCGGATGTTCTCGGATGCACCGTGTCCGATCTGACAGGCAGCACCGAAACGGCGGACGGTATAACCGACGAAGAATCGAACCTTGTAACTGCCTACAGAAAGCTGAGCGACAGTGACAGGCTTGCGGTCAGACGATTCGTTGAGTTTCTTACATTCCAGAATATGAACGGAGACAGAAGCGATGGAAGAACAAACGAAGCAGACCCCGGAGGAGAAGAAGTTACTTGAGCTGTACAGAACGCTGACAGACTTTGAACGATACTGGATTATGATTTATGTTGCGCATCTGTTGGCTAAGAGAGAAACGAAAAAGGAGAGAAAGTAAATGAACGAATTACAGATATTCACAAACGACACATTCGGCGAAGTCCGCACGGTAGTAAAGGACAACGAACCGTGGTTCGTAGCCGCTGATGTGTGCAGAGCGTTGGAGATCGAACCGACCGCAACACGCAGACTTGATGATGACGAAAAAATCACCCTGCGTTTAACGCAGTCTGAAAGCAATCGTACCTCCGACACAACCATCATCAACGAAGCCGGCTTATACACCTTAGTCCTCGGCAGCCGCAAACCGGAAGCACGGGCATTCAAACGCTGGATAACGCACGAAGTAATCCCGACCATACGCAAAACGGGCGCATACATGACACCCGAAACGGCGATGAAAATAGTCAGCAATCCCGACTTTTTGATAGCTACGGCAAACAAGATAAAACAGCTGCAGGGCGATGTCGCCGAGCGTGACGAACGCATAACCGAGCTTGAAGACCAACTCACAGCGGCGGTAGAGGACAACGACAAGCTCAGCAAGCGCGTAATGGAGAACGGTATCAAGGCATGGTTCGCCGACCGTGTTAT
>JAZRAB010000100.1:0-14598 GCA_045634345.1 Candidatus Flemingiibacterium sp.
CGCTCGTCCTTCAAATCCTTCCATGTCAGATAGAAACAAACCCACGGAGTGACAAGTCACTCCGTGATTTTGTTTGGTCGGAATGGCAGGATTTGAACCTGCGACATCCTGCTCCCAAAGCAGGCGCGCTACCAACTGCGCTACATCCCGTAAAGAGTCTCTACGCATTTGACTTATATATTATATCACAACGCATCTGCGTTGTCAAGTCATTTCGTAAAGTTTTATTTTTTCAAAAGCAATCATCCGATACAATGAAGTGTCGGATGATTGCCCAATATCACTTTTTTTGCTGTATAACTCCGCAGGCAATTTTTGTGCCGGAATTTCCTGCCGGCTGTGTGGTGAAATCATCGGGGGACGAGTGTATGACGATTGTCCTTCCGACCACGTCATCAAGCCTGAAGCGATCGCTCAAGCACACGCTGACTGCAATGCCGCCGGCACCGATTAATGGCGGCAGATCACCTGCGTGGAAAGGGTGTGGGCACGCATTAGGATTGTAGTGCCCAAGTGTATTGGGAAAAGGCTCTGTCTGGTTTTGTGTACATGTGCCGCCATCATGTATATGAAACCCGAAGAAATTTCCGCCGTGCTCGCTGTCTGATATCGGCAATCCGAAAATTTCGGCACTGATGAGCACGCCGCGCGGAGTTTGTCTGAACATAACCGTTCCTTTGATATTCGGATATGCTGTACTGCCTCGGATTATTGCCGATGCAATCGGTGGGGAAGTGGGACTATTCATAAGAAAACACCTCTTTTTGCGTTTGATATAGTATATACTCAAACACAAAAAGAGGTGTGCGATTTATTTCTTGGCGTAAAGCTTTGCGATTTCGATTATTTGCATGGTACAGGATTCCATCGCTTCGACGCAGGCAAATTCCATCTTGCCGTGGTGATTGCCGGAGCCGGTACCAAGATTAGGACAAGGAAGTCCCATGTATGAGAGACGGCTGCCGTCTGTACCGCCGCGGATTGGGGAGCTTGTTGGCTCACCGCCGAGATTTCGTATGGCGGCGTATGCGTTATCGATAAGATGCCATTCGGGAAGAATCATTTCCTTCATATTTCGGTAGCTTTCCTTGATGTCAACCTTGACAGTCCCCTCACCGTACCTACGGTTCAATTCATTGGCTACACGGCGAGCGTAATCACAGCGTGCTTCCATTTTTTCAAAATCGTGATCACGGATGATGAAATGAAGCGCCGCTGATTCAACAGCTCCTTCCATATGTGTGAGATGATAAAATCCCTCGTATCCCTCTGTATGCTCCGGACGCTCAAGTGCCGGGAGTAACGACATATATTCGTGAGCTACTACCGATGCATTGATCATTGTGTTTTTCGCCGTACCCGGGTGGATGCTCTTTCCTGTTATTTCAACCCTTAGAGATGAAGCGTTAAAGGTCTCATACTCAACCTCACCGAATACACCGCCGTCAAGGGTGTATGCCCATTTTGCACCGAATCTCTCGACATCGAAAAGATCTGCACCGCGTCCTATCTCCTCATCCGGAGTGAAGCCTATACGGATTTTACCGTGGGGGATAGTCTTATTTGCAAGCAGATATTCGCAAGCGGTGATGATTTCAGCGATGCCGGCTTTATCGTCCGCGCCGAGCAGCGTGGTGCCGTCTGTAACTACAAGATTTTTGCCGACATATCTCTGCATCAGCGGGTATTCATCCGCACGCATAATGATGTTAAGCTCCTCATTAAGCATGATATCACCGCCGCTATAATACATACATCTTGCTTTGACGTTTTTATCTTTAACCTCGGACGAAACATCCATGTGAGCGATAAATCCAATTACCGGTGATGCTTCATATCCCTCTGTTGCCGGTACGCTTGCAAAAAGATAGCCGTTTTCATCGAGAGATATTTCCGTCAGTCCAAGCGCCGTAAGCTCAGCTTCAAGCGCACGTGCGAAGACAAGCTGTGAGGGGGTTGATGGACAGCACTCGTTGTTTTCATCCGATGCCGTGGGATATTCTGCGTACTTCATCAATCGTTCGTATGCTTTCATTTGCACTTACCTTTCATCATACAATTCGGTTAAGACCGATGCCGGTCTTAACAAAGTTATCCATTGATGCATCAAGTACTGAAAGCAGACGCTCACGTGATGCCTTGCTTGCCCATGCTATATGAGGCGTAATGATGCAGTTCTTCGCTTTGAGAAGCGGATTTTCGGGGAGCGCAGGCTCGTTTGCCAGAACATCAAGTGCCGCACCTGCGAGCTTGCCGCTGTTAAGAGCATCAGCAACGTCGCTCTCATTCAGTACCGCGCCGCGTGATGTGTTGATAAGACGTGCGCCGTCCTTCATTTTTGCTATGAAAGCCGCATCGACAAGTCTGCGTGTAGAATCATTTAACGGGCAGTGCAGGGAAACAGTATCGGCCTTATCAAGAAGCGTATCAAGTGGGACGTATTTGATCATATCTGTATCCTCGTGGTGATGCGCGGTATGAGCGAGTATATTCATTCCGAGTGCCGATGCCGCCGCCGCAACACGGCTTCCGATATTACCGCATCCGACAAGACCGAGAGTAAGACCTTCGAGCTCGGCGAAGGGAACACGTTGATACTGATATCCGGGGATGCCTGTCCACATTCCGTCCTTTACAATGCCCTGCATACCGTCAAGGTCCGCATGCAGTGCGAGGAGAAACTGTATGGTCAGCTGTGCGACTGATGCGGTCGAGTAGGCGGGTATATTGACAACTGCCACACCGCGTGATTTACAGGCGTCGATGTCTATCATGTCAAATCCCGTGCCGAGTGCGGACACATACTTGACAGTCGGACAAGTATCAAGAAGCTCGGTTGTGATTTTACAGCGGTTAGTGTATACAGCGGTTGCGCCGATACATTTTTTTGCACATTCCGAATCTGGAGTTTTATCAAAAACCTCAATCTCACCGTATTTCTTGAAAAAATCCCAGCTGAGATCGCCGGGGTTGACGGCAAAGCCGTCGAGAACCACTATCTTCATAAGACCTCCGAACATTACCTTTATTTAATATATACAGTATAACATATTTTTTCAAACAAATCAACCCCAAGGAGTAATATATTAACAGAGATTGAGAGTTTTATGAAAACGCGGTCTTCAAAATAAAAAACCAAGTCGGACACATTTTAATATACTGTACCGAGGTGATGATTTTGAAGGATGCTTTAATGACGGAAAAGAAAAGATACTTATCGGATATGCAGCCGGGTGAAACGGCTTTTATATACAATGTTGATCGCTATGAGATGCGCAATAGATTATACGATCTTGGTTTCGTTTGCGGTACAAGAGTAGAGTGCGTTGCCACAGCGGCGCTTAGCGGACCTTGTGCATATTTAGTTCGTGGGGCGCTTATTGCACTGCGGCGTGGCGACGCAGGACATATCAAAATCGGTTGTGCGAAGCCCACGGGCGGTGAAGGGTGATGGGACTTACACATTCATCGGTCGGTAATGCGGCATTTGGAGATTCTATTCTCGATAGGCGATATAAATATGTTGCCGCGCTTGCGGGGAATCCAAATGTAGGAAAGAGTTCACTGTTTAATTCTTTGACCGGGCTTGATCAGCATACCGGAAATTGGACGGGGAAGACAGTCACAAGCGCCGTGGGACATTCACCGCGCGAGGATATAACCTTTGTTGACCTTCCCGGAACATATTCTTTGCGTACACATTCTCCTGAGGAAGAGGTTGCGCGGGATTTTATATGCTCCGGGACAGCGGATGTTGTAATTGTAGTGTGTGATGCTACTTGTCTTGAGAGAAGCTTATCCCTTGCACTGCAAATAATTGAGCTTACGCCTAAAGCAATCGTCAGCGTAAATTTGATGGATGAAGCAAAAAAGCGAGGGATAACAGTTGATACTGATAAGCTGTCAAAGCTGTTGTCCGTGCCGGTTGTTGCAACGAGTGCACGAAACGGAGAGGGACTTCCCGATCTTTGCACTGCGGTAAGGGAGGTTGCGCAGGGCAAGGCGGAAATGAAGAAATATCCACTCACATATCCGCTTGAAGTAGAGAATGAGATAGCACATCTTAACGGACTCGGATATGTGCGAGCCGATATTATTATGTCATGGCTTGGTCAGCGTGAATCTACGGATGAGATAATGGAAGCAAAGACAAGATTGGCGCAGGAAGACGAAAAAGCGTTTGAAGAAATGCTTCTTGCGCGTCCGATAATTGTTTCGGAGGAAATTGCCTGCGAGGTCACAAGCGATGAGAAGCTGTGCGGATACAGTGATAGGGACAGAAAAATTGACAGTATTGTCACGCACCGGATTTTTTCTGTACCCTTGATGCTTCTCATGCTTATGGGGGTATTTTATTTGACAATCATAGGTTCAAATTATCCATCGTCCGCATTACAGTCTCTTTTCGATATTATTGAATTGCGGCTTTATGAATGGGCATCTATTCTTCCGGAGACATTACGTGAACTGATTGTATGCGGCGTGTTTCGCACGCTGTTTCGTGTGGTTGCGGTAATGCTGCCGCCAATGGCTATATTCTTTCCGCTGTTCACTCTCATGGAGGATATAGGCTTGCTTGGACGCATTGCGTTCAATCTTGACGGCGCTTTCTATCGTTGCTCAGCTTGCGGAAAACAGGCGCTCACAATGTGCATGGGGCTCGGGTGTAATGCCGCAGGTGTGGTCGGATGCCGTATAATTGATTCACCCAGGGAGCGTATGATTGCCATCCTCACGAACAATTTTATGCCATGCAACGGCCGCTTTCCGATACTCATAACAATGTCGGCGCTCTTGTGTGCTGGCAGACTTGGCGGCATAGCCGGGGCACTAATTATGATGCTTTGCGTAGTTGGTGCAGTTGTAGCAACGCTTGGGGTATCGAAGCTGTTATCGATGACAATTTTGCGCGGCGTTCCATCGGGATTTACACTTGAGCTTCCGTCTTACCGCCGACCGCAGATCGGTCGTGTACTTGTACGCTCGATTTTTGATCGGACGTTGTTTGTACTAGGCCGCGCGGCGGCTGTGGCGGCACCTGCCGGATTTGTCATATGGTTGCTTGCTAATGTTAATATCGGTGAGGCAAGCTTGCTGGCGCATATTTCGGGATTTCTTGATCCGCTTGGCAGGTTAGTGGGACTCGACGGAGTAGTGCTGTGTGCATTTATACTTGGTTTCCCTGCCAACGAGATCGTTTTGCCGCTTATACTAATGGGATACACTGCGGCAAGCTCACTTGGTACAGACGCAGGTATTACAGAGATACTTGCCGTAAACGGATGGGGAACACTCCAATATCTTAATATGCTGATTCTCACGGTATTTCATTTCCCGTGCTCGACCACAGCTTTGACAATAAAAAAAGAAACGGGCAGCTTTGGCTACACATTTCTTGCTATGCTTATTCCGACATTGATAGGACTCGTTATCTGCGCGATAACAAACGCTGTGTCGATGGTGTTTTGAGTGAATTTGAGTTTTGGGAGGAGAAAACGAGTCGCTTTACAAAAGCGACTCGTTTTTCCTATATTTTTGTACCATACTGTATTGCAAATTCATGCAGATAGTGTATTAGCGTTTTTGTAAGCTCGGAAATGTTTCTGTCACTACGCATAATGTATCCTATTCGGTAAAAAGTATCGCTCTCCATCGGAATACTTACGATTTTTCCGTCATTTAGGGCAGAGGGGATGATGCCTGTTCCAACGGTACAGCAATCGGTTGTTAAAAGCACATTCATGAGAGTTGCGCGGTCGCTTATTTTGACATGCTTATCGGCGCTTACACTGTAGGCAAGTTCTTCTGTAAAAAACGATGTATTGTGAGAGCCTTGTTCATACGATACGTATGGGAATTGGCGAATATCCTCATATGAGAGACTGTTATGTTCTGCGAGTGGATGTTCTCGCCTTATAAAAATATGTGGGGAAGCTTTCAGAAATTGGGTGAAGGAGACTCCCTTTTTATTAAGATATCGGCTCATTATATCAAAATCGTTATCCTTTATCGCAATTATACCTATATCGCTGTACGCAGTCTCGACCTCGCGGATGACATCATATGTCTGTATCTCTCTTATCGAGAAATCAAAATTCTCCTCTGAGGTATCACGAAGGAAACGACAGAAGACATCAGCCACAAAATCATAGTGCTGTGTTGAAACATAGAGCTTTTTTCGGTTGGCATCAGATGCGTAACGCTTTATTATAAAATCATTCTGCTGTGATATTTGCTCTGCATATCTTATAAATTCCGCACCTTCGGCAGTCAGGAAAACTCCGTTTTTGGAACGCTCAAATATTGTTATGCCAAGCTCCGATTCGAGCAGCTTGATACTGCTTGAAAGACTTGACTGAGCGATGAATAACTGTTTTGCTGCTTTGCTGAATGAACCGGTCTTTGCTATTTCAAGAGCATATATACATTGTTGAATGGTCATTTTTACCTCCAAATATCAAGGATGAGATTGAATATTATAATGACAAGAATTGCAGGAATCATATTAATATTACGTATTTTATGCTTTTTTTCACAGAGCAGATTGAATCCGCTGAAGAACAGAATAATATATCCGACTGAACAGAGTTGACCAAGCATTGCATCGCTTATATATGCATCGGATAGGTATGCGGCAATGGCGATGAGCACTTGTATTGCAGCGACCGGCAGAGCGGAAAGCATAACAGCTTTACCGTAGATCGCTCCAAACATCAATGCGAAAGGGAAGTCAATGATACTTTTCAAATAAAGCTGTGAGCTGTCACCCTCAAGCGCCAATAGTATTGGACCGCATATTTGAAGCCCTCCTATTCCGAAAAAAACGGTCGAATCGATAAATGCATTCAGATATGAGTTTTTACTTCCGGCGAGTGTGCTCAATTTGTCATCAACTCGCAGCCACTCACCAAATGTCCAACCGATGATGAGCGCAAAAACAACTACAAAAAGCCCTGTGCTTTCAAGATTCTTCTCGGATACTCCGAATATGTTTTCAATAAAACCAATCGTGCTTATGAGAATAACACACACTCCGAAAATACTTGTGTTTTCAAAATGAAGCTTCGATTTGAAAACACTTCCGAACAATCCGCCGAATATAATGGTGACGGTGTTGATTAGAATTCCCATTTATAACCTCTTATATGAAATAATATACTATATTATATCATATGGAGAGGGGAAAGTAAAATATCAAAAAACTATAGTTGGCGTTAGTATTTGCGGATAACTGAAATTGAAAAAGGATGCCGCATATGCGACAGCCTTTAAAAGCCTTAAACTTAAATTACTTAAGTTCAACAGTTGCGCCAGCCTCAGCGAGCTTAGCCTTGATAGCTTCAGCGTCTTCCTTGGATGCGCCTTCCTTGATGGTCTTGGGAGCGCCTTCAACGAGATCCTTAGCGTCCTTAAGTCCGAGACCGGTGAGTTCGCGAACAACCTTGATAACTGCGGGCTTGTTAGCGCCAGCGTCAGCAAGTACAACGTCGAATTCGGTCTTTTCCTCAGCTGCAGCAGCAGCGGCGGGAGCAGCTGCACCAGCAACTGCAACAGGAGCAGCGGATACGCCGAACTCCTCCTCGAGAGCCTTTACGAGGTCTGCGAGTTCAAGAATGGTAAGAGTTTTGATTTCTTCAAGAATGTTTGTGATCTTTTCGGTAGCCATTTTAAGTAACCTCCAATTTAAAATTTAATTTTGTTTGGCGTTAATATTACGCCCCGGCGAATTTACGCCTCTGCGGGAGCCTCTGCTCCACCGTTTTCTTTGTCGATCTTTGCCTGAAGTACATAAGCAAGACCGTAGAGCGATTTCTGAAGCGAACCGAGCATCTTGCCGACCAGAATGGGCTTCGGCGGGATTGCTGCGAGCTCTTCAACGCCCTTTGCGTCCAGCACCTTTCCATCAACGAAACCGCCCTTAAGCTCGAAACTTTCGATCTTATCAGCGTATTCCTTGAGGAGTTTTGCGGGAGCGATCGGGTCATCGGTAGCAACTGCGATAGCGGTCATGCCCTCGAGAACCTGCTTGAGGTCAGCGTAGCCTGCTGCTTCACATGCTCTGCCGGTAATAGAGTTTTTGTATACGCTGTAATTAACGCCTGCCTTGCGCAGTGCTGCGCGAAGTGCGGTGTCATCAGCAACAGTAATACCGGAGTAGTTAACGATAACGCCTGCGGAGGATGCTTTGATCTTTTCTGTAAGATCAGCAACCATCTGCTTTTTCTGGGTTAAAATCTTCTCACTTGCCATGATTTCACCTCCCGATAAAAATAAAAAATCCTTCGTCCGAATTCAAGACTCGACGAGGGACTTCACAAATGCAGAATTATTTTCTTTATTTATAAAGTTCATCCTCGGCAGGAAGGTTTCCCTTTTACACGGAGCACATATTTGCACCCTGCAACCTACGGTCTTTGGATTCAACTCTGATATTATATCACAATGTTCTTTAAATGTCAATACTTTTTTGAAATATTTTCAAAATATTTTTCAGCACTGTCGCAGACGTTTATATGCCGACAGTGCTGAATACCATAAATAATTATTCCTCGCTTATTGCGGATTCGTCGCTGCTTTTCTCGTCAGCGGCATTTTCGTCTTTATCATGAAGAAGCTTCGGCTCTACTTTTTTACCGCAATCAGGACAGAACGCGTTGTCTATATCAATCTCTTTGCCGCAGCCATCACAAATGATTTTGCCGCTGTTTTCGCTGATCGTAGCTTTTAAATCGGCAATTATCTGCTTCTGCTCGTCGATTTCCATTACCTGTGCGGCAACCTGTGCGCGTATGTCAGTGCCTTTTGCCTGCTCATAAAAGAGCTTTCCGAGAGTGGTGTACATACCTTCAAGCTTATTCTGCTCGGTTTTCAGCATGATGGCGTATTTTGCGGATTCGGTTACCTCTCCGGTCTTCTTCGCGGCGGATTTCGCCAAAGAACCGGCTTTGCTTGCGACGTTATCAACAAATGCTTTAAAATCCATAACAAACCCTCCAAAAATATTCTTAATACTATTTTACGCTTTATGTGTGAACTTGTCAAAAATAGGGTGAAACATTTTTTGACGTGAAGTTGAATTTTATGTTAAAGCTCCGCTTTTGCATTGGTCTTAGCCATGAATTTATCGGCTGTTACGATAAATCGCTCGTGCTTACCTCTACCGATAAGTCCTGCTTTGTCGAAGATTTCAACAGAGAAAACGAGTCTGCGGCGGTCAACCTCAATAAGCTCGCACTCACATTTAACCTCCATACCGAGCGGAGTTGCAGAAATATGCTCCACGTCAAGCTTGGTACCAACGGTCGTGGTGCCGTCCTCAAGCTGCGGTACAACTGCTTCGGCACAAGTGCCCTCGAGCAGTGCTATCATAGCAGGTGTGGCATATACGGGTAAAAGACCGCTTCCGAGTGCGGCGGCAGTGTTATTTTCATTGACTATTTCGCTTTTTGCGTGTTTTATTCCGATTTCGAGCATGGTGATTACCTCCGAATATATTATTATATCTATATTATAACACATCCGCCATGCCGAGTCAAGTCAACTCCGGCATGGCGGAATATAAATTTTATTCTGCTTGATATATTATTTTTCCGTCATCGCCAATTACAGCGCAAACATTCATACCGGGTTTTACTGTTCCGTCGAGCATAAGTGAGGCAAAGCTATCTTCAATTTTCTTGCTGATAACACGTCTTAAAGGTCTTGCACCGTAAATGGGGTCATATCCTTCTTTGGCGAGTAAATCAGTGATCTCATGTGAAAATGTGATATTTACACCGAGCGCTTCGATGCGTCTTTTCACCTCTTCAAGCATAATTTCGGCGATTTTTTTAATATCTTCATCACCTAGCTTATTAAATATAATGATTTCATCTACTCGGTTCAGAAATTCAGGCTTGAAGGTCTCACGAAGGCTTGACATTACCGCATTGGTCAAATCATGTTCAGTATCCGCTACAAAGCCGAGCGTTTTTTTTCGTTCAACGAGGTTTGACGCGCCGACGTTCGAGGTCATTATGATGATTGCGTTTTTGAAATCGACACGCCTGCCTTGCGAATCGGTAAGGATTCCGTCCTCGAGTATCTGCAAAAGCAGTCCCCACACATCGGGATGTGCTTTTTCTATCTCGTCAAATAAAACCACGGAATATGGCTTGCGGCGAATCTTTTCGGTAAGCTGACCGCCTTCGCTGTAACCGACATATCCGGGCGGTGAACCGATCAGCTTGCTTGTAGAATGTCTGTCCATAAATTCCGACATGTCAATTCGTATCATGGCATTTTTATCGCCGAACAGTACCTCCGCGAGCACGCGGCACAGCTCGGTCTTTCCGACACCGGTGGGACCGAGAAATATAAATGAACCCGTCGGTCGATTTGGATCCTTCAGCCCGATCCGCCCACGTTTTATTGCACGGGCAACCGCATCTGCTGCTTCGTCTTGACCGATCACACGTGATTTTATAATGTCAGAAAGATTCGCCAGACGCTCACTCTCCTCGGCAGCAAGCTGTTTTACCGGAATCCCCGTCCAGGCACTCACGATATCAGCGATTTCGTCTTCACCGATTGACAGCTCCGCGCCGACTCGGGAAGCCTGCCATTTTGCTTTTTTCTCATCGCACTCTGCGGAGAGCTTTTTCTCCCTGTCACGGATTGCGGCGGCTTTTTCAAAATCCTGCGCTTTTATTGCCTCTTCCTTGTCGGCGCGCAGAGATTTTATTTCCTCTTCGATGGCTTTTAATTCAAGTGGGGAAGTATAGCTTGTGATGCGCGCACGCGAGGCGGCTTCGTCTATAAGGTCAATAGCCTTGTCGGGAAGATATCTGTCCCCAATATAGCGTACGGACAGTGATACCGCTGCGTGTATTGCCTCATCGGTTATTTTTACCTTGTGGTGCGACTCATATCTGTCGCGCAGTCCGAAAAGTATCTGCACCGCCTCATTCGGCGTGGGTTCACCGACTGTTACCGAACCGAAACGGCGTTCAAGTGCGGCATCCTTTTCGATATATTTTCGGTATTCCGAAATGGTAGTGGCGCCAATGAGCTGCATTTCTCCGCGAGCCAACGCGGGTTTGAGGATGTTTGCGGCATCCACTGCTCCCTCAGCAGCACCTGCGCCGACGAGTGTGTGTATTTCATCAATAAACAAGATGATTGACGGATTCTTTTCAACCTCTGACATAACCGCCTTCATCCGTTCCTCAAATTCACCGCGGTATTTAGCGCCTGCAACCATAGACGAAAGGTCAAGAGTAATTATCAGCTTCCCGCTGAGAGTTTCGGGAACTGCGCCCTCGACTATTCTTCGCGCAAGCCCTTCAACTACAGCGGTTTTTCCGACACCCGGCTCGCCGATAAGGCAGGGGTTGTTTTTCGTTCGGCGCGAGAGTATCTGTATGACTCGCTCGGTCTCCGTGTCACGCCCGATGATTGGGTCAAGCTTGCCCTCACGAGCCAACGCGGTTAGATCGCGCCCGTACTGCGCCAAGGTCGGAACATCGCGCAGTGTTGACGGCTTGCCGGACTTTCCGATTTTTTCTCCCTCGTCGGATAATTCCCCGAAAAAGCCTGCGATGTCGGCACTTATATCCTTTGCGGCAACTCCGAGCGAGGTGAGTATACCCGATGCAACACAGTCAGGCTCGGCGGCGAGTGCTAACAAAAGATGCTCTGTTCCTATATACGTTCCCCCGAAACGCATTGCCTGATATGCGCTCATTTCAATAATGCGCTTGGTACGCGGAGTCAGGTCATTTGGTGTGATTCGTGTGCGCTCTCCCACTCCGATACGCTCTATCAGCGCACTCCGCACACTTTCAAAGGTTACACCGCGTGCATCGAGAAGCTTGGCGGCAACGCTGTCGGTCTCGCTTGTGAGTGCGAGCAGAAGATGCTCGCTTCCAATGTAGGTGTGGCCAAGTTCAGAGGCGAGATAGAGGGATTTGTTTAATACGTTCGTGGCTTTCGCTGTGAATTTGTTTGACATTTCTGTGACCATAGCTTTTGCGCTGCAAAAGTTCCTTTTTCATCAATATATTCACCGTATATTTTACACTGCATGGAGCGCTTTTTGTGTCGCATAATGTCATGACGGATGATTTTTTTGTGCGGCGGTGATTGACTAACGTCAATTTGTGTGCTACAATAATAATTGGGAATATATGCGTATTATTTAGTGCGCTATTATTAAGGAAAGGACAAGCCCTTGGCTGGTACATTGGGCATTTTACGATATGAAGATTTTATTTGCACATATGTGGATGATTATAGGCGGTGCGGAGACGCATGTGGTCGAGCTTTCACGTGCACTTGCGGCAATGGGGCATGATGTAACTGTTGCTTCAAACGGCGGTGTATATGTGAATGAGCTTCTGCGTTCGGGGGTAAAGCATGTTACGGTGCCGCTTCATACAAAAAAACCGACGGCAATGATAAAGAGCTACCGCGCGCTTAAAAAGCTGATAAAGCGTGAAAGGTTTGATATAGTTCACGCGCATTCACGTATTCCGGCATTCATATGCGGTGCGCTTGCAAAGCGCATGGGATTCAGATTTGTGACCTCAACTCATGCGGTTTTTAAAGTAAACGCGCTCCTTGAGCGTCTGTCGGATTGGGGAGACCATACTTTTGCGGTGTCGAGCGATATCAAGCAGTATCTTATTGATAACTACAGCGTGCCCTCGGATATAATAACCCTCACGATAAACGGTATAGACACGGAGCGTTTTTCAAAAAATGCCGATCCGTCTCGGGTGATCGAGGAGCTTGATTTGTCACGAGATTCGTTCAGAGTTGTATATGTCAGCCGTATTGACAATGAGACCGCTTTGCCCGGCTTCTTACTTTGCGAGTCGGCAGAGGAACTTTGCCGCGACATTAATGGGCTTGAAATTGTAATCGTCGGCGGCGGCACTGCATTTGATGCACTGAATGAATGTGCTGATGAGGTAAACGAAAAATTAGGGCGCAGTGTTGTAAGGCTGATCGGACCTCGCACCGATATTGCGGAAGTGGTTGCTTCGGCTGATGTGTTTGTCGGCGTATCACGTGCCGCGCTCGAGGCGATGAGCGAGGAGAAGCCGATAATTCTTGCCGGTCAGGAGGGCTATATCGGTGTACTCGATGAAGAGGTAATGCCGCTTGCGAGACTGACCAACTTCACCTGCCGCGGTCAGGGGATGCCTGATGCCAAGCTCATAACAAAGGATATTCTTTGGCTTTATTCCATGAGTAAAGATGAGCGAGCGAATCTCGGTGCACTTGGACGTCGGGAGATACTTGCCTCATGTTCGGTTGAGCGAATGGCAAACGATCATATTGCAGTATATAAAAACCTTGCACCCTATCGCCGATATAAGCGCTCTGATATAATGATAAGCGGATATTACGGATTTAATAATGTCGGAGACGATTCACTGCTTCTGTCAATCGTATCGGAAATAAAAAAACGTGAGCCGGAAGCTCGGATTACTGTACTTGCAAAGCAGCCGAAGCGCATAGCAAGAGTAAGTGGAGTTCGTACAATAAATCGCTTTAATATACCGCGCGTGGCACTTGAAATGCGTCATGCGAAGCTGCTTGTATCTGGAGGCGGAAGTCTGCTTCAGGATGGAACAAGCCGCAAGAGTCTTTACTATTACATCTTTATAATGCGTCTTGCCAAGCTTAACGGACTCAAATTGATGATTTATGCAAACGGCCTCGGACCGCTTGGTGCACAGTCAAGCCGTCGTGCTTCGGCTGCGATTATGTCGAAGGCAGATTATATAAGCTTCCGTGAAAACGACTCCCTTGCACTTGCACGTGAGCTTGGTGTTGGCGCAGATATGCGTGTGAGTGCTGACCCGGCGTTCTTACTCGAAAGCTCGCCCGATATATGGGTTGACCATATTATAAAGCGTGAGGGGATTGAAGGGAAGTTCTTCATAGTGTCGGTAAAGGACGGCAACACCTTCGATGGGGCAAATACGGATCCCAGAACACTTGATGTATTAGCAAGCGACATACAGTCGATTGCACGGAAATATTCGCTAACTCCTCTTTTCTTCCCTATGTTTCCTGACCGTGATACAGTAATAACCGAGCAACTTGCAAACGCGGTCGGATGCGGAAGTATTATTAAGGGACTTACGGCGCGTGAGCTTTGCGGACTCATGAAGCGTTCGGAGTTTGTTATCGGTACACGTCTGCACATGCTTATCTTTGCTGCATCGATGGGTGTGCCGATGCTTGGCATTTCGTATGACCCAAAGATAGATGCGTTTTTGAATTATATAGGCGAGAGCGAGCGGATGCTTGACATTCGCGCACTGTCCGAGGGACAGTTGGCGTCGGCGGTTGATTCGATACTCTCC
This sequence comes from Candidatus Flemingiibacterium sp., assembly GCA_045634345.1. Lineage (GTDB taxonomy): Bacteria > Bacillota > Clostridia > Oscillospirales > CAG-272 > Flemingiibacterium. Next base: position 14,361 of record JAZRAB010000100.1, read on the forward strand.
GATGCGCCTATTGTTCGCGCAAAGCTTAATGAATGTGCCGCAGAATTTCGCACCAGGGCGAAGACTGATTGTGATGCTGTAATTGAGCTAATACAGTAAATGCTGTGAATTTGAGTTTACCGGGGCGTTTACCGCTCCGAGCAACGATGCTCCTTGCGGTGCATCGCACCGCCTGCCGATATTGCTCGCGGCGGCTTTGCCGCCACTCGGGAGGGGGAGCCACTGCTCTCAAACGCCG
>JAZRAB010000101.1:0-7805 GCA_045634345.1 Candidatus Flemingiibacterium sp.
GTGGTTGCGAGGGCTCTGCCCACGCCCTCCCGTTTGCAGAGGGGAACCAGCTGCTCTCAAACGCCGATCCGCAGGTTCCCCTCTCCACTCCCCTCCTTGGCTCGGCTGAGCAGCCGAGCCGGGTGGGGGTGTCGGGGGCGGGTGGATCGGCAGCAGGTCACGAAGTGGCCTGCGTGCAAGTTCGGCAAAGCCGAACTTTATAGCAAGGCGGCGAAGCCGTCTTGCTTGAGAGACAAGGCAGCCCCCGTCCTCGCGGCGGCGGTGCCGCCGCGAGCAGTACGGCAGGCGGGGCTGTGCACCGCAAGGAGCATCATCACTCGGAGCGCAAGTTCCCCGACAAGCTCAAATCAATACACAAAAAAACACCAAGGAGGTATTCCAAATGCACAATAAAAAAGAATGTGTCGCAATGCTTCTTGCCGGAGGGCAAGGGAGCAGACTGTATACGCTCACAGAAAAGACCGCGAAGCCTGCCGTGGCATTCGGCGGAAAATACCGCATTATCGACTTCACTCTGTCAAACTGTATCAATTCCGGCATCGACACCGTTGGCGTGCTGACACAGTATCAGCCACTTGTACTGAATGAATACATCGGCAACGGACAGCCGTGGGACCTTGACAGATTAAACGGCGGTGTTATGGTTCTTCCGCCGTACCAAGGACACAGCTCGGCGGATTGGTACCGAGGAACAGCCAACGCCATATACCAAAATCTCAACTTCATCGAGCGTTATGACCCCGACTATGTGCTTGTCCTTTCGGGAGACCACATCTACAAAATGAATTACTCGAAAATGCTCGACTATCACAAAAAGACAAACGCCGCCGCAACTATCGCGGTTATCGACGTGCCTATTGAAGAAGCGAGTCGATTCGGCATTATGAATACCGACACCGATGGACGAATAATCGAATTTGAGGAAAAGCCGCCGCATCCGAAGAGCACAAAAGCATCTATGGGTATATATATTTTTAACCGCGATCTGCTTGCCGCCTATCTCCGCGCAGACGAGGGGAACCCCGAATCCTCAAACGACTTCGGAAAAAATATAATCCCCGCCATGCTTGACGGCGGCGAGAAAATGTACGCCTACAGCTTCGAGGGATATTGGAAGGACGTCGGGACCGTCGAAAGCTTGTGGGAAGCCAATATGGATCTGCTTGGTGAATCACCCGTATTCGATCTTTTTGACGCGGAGCATAGGATATATTCCCGTAATCTCGCACGTGCGCCGCATTATATAGGAAACGGCGCGAAAGTCAAAAACTCCATCATAACAGAGGGGTGCGAGGTTTATGGGACGGTCGAAAACTCGATACTTTTCAGCGGCGTTACCGTTGAACGCGGCGCACACATATGCGGCTCTATCATAATGAACGATACACATATAAAAGAAGGGGCATCGGTGCGCTATTCTATAATAGACGGAAACAGCGAGATCGGCGAATTTGCCAAGGTCGGCGAGGATAGGGACAGTGGCAAGGGAATAACACTTATCGGCTGCGGACTTATTATTGAGCACGATTCGGTGATCCCCGGCGGCGCAATGGTAAACAGCGCGTATTTAAATGCGCAGGAAAGGAGTATGTAATGTCTATACAAGGTATAATTTTTTCAAATCTGCACGACAAAAACATCTCCGAGCTGACAAGACGGCGCACGATGGCGTCGGTTCCGTACGCATGCCGATACAGACTTATCGACTTCGCCCTCTCGAACATGGTGAATTCGGGTATTACCTCAATAAACGTCATCACTCACTATAACTATCAATCGCTTCTCGGTCACATCGGCTCGGGCAAGGACTGGGATCTTGCGCGACGCTCGGGCGGCATTAAGATACTTTCCCCCTATATGACCGCCTTTTCAAATAATTACAATCAGCTTTACAACACACGACTCGAAGCCCTCAAAAGCGTAAACTATTCCCTCTCTCGCTTCACCTGCGATCATGTGGTGCTCTCCGACTGCGACGTCATCTGCAACATAGACCTTAACGACATGATAAACGACCACATTGAAAAAAATGCCGATATCACGATCGCCGTCAAGCGTGTACTGCTGACACGTGAGATAAGCAATCGGACTGTAGTGGTGGACTCGGACGGTGACGGGCGTATCACCGATGTCAACGCCTATCCGCCAAATGTGACCGGCTATCGTGATGTTGACCTCAATATCATGGTAATACGGCGCGAGTATCTGCAGAGCGTGGTGCTTGATGCCATAGCACACGGATACACCAGCTTCAGCCGCGACATTTTATCTCGCAGCGCCGCAAGACGCAACTACCGCATATACAAGTATGACGGGTATTTCGCCACCATCGGCTCTCTTGCGGACTACTACGCACATTCAATGGAGCTGCTCGGAAGTCCTGAAAGCCGCACACAGCTATTTGAAGTCAAAAACCGTCCGATATTTACAAAAGTACAAAACTCTGTACCGGCGAAATACAGCGACACAGCAAAGGTCACGAATTCTCTTATCGCGGACGGCTGTGTAATCGACGGCACGGTTGAAAATTCCATTCTGTTCCGAGGAGTCAAGATCGGCAAGGGGACAACGGTTAAAAACTCCATACTCTTTCAGGGGACATTCACAGGTGAGAATGTGTTCATGAACTGCGTCATATCAGACAAAAATGCGGTCATCAGAGACGGCAGAATTTTGTCGGGGCACGACTCTCTGCCATTCTTTATAGAAAAAGGGAAAATGGTATAAATTATGAAAAAGATTTTATTTGTCGGCTCGGAAGCAGTTCCCTTCGCGGCGACGGGCGGTCTCGGGGATGTCCTCGGCTCGCTCCCTGAGGCACTTAAGAGGACGGGCAGCGACATAGATGTGCGCGTCGTTTTGCCGATGTACCGTACCGTAACCGAAAAATACAAGGATAAAATGACCAGGTGCGCCGAATTTACGGTCTCGCTTGGATGGAGATCGCTTTACTGCGGCGTGTGGTCATATATTAAAGACGGTGTAACCTATTATTTCATCGACAACGAATATTATTTCGCCCGTCCCTCGCTGTACGGAAGCTATGATGACGGTGAGCGGTACGCTTACTTTTGCAAGGCAGTGCTTGATATGCTCCCTCACATCGGCTTCATGCCCGACATTCTCCACGCGCATGATTGGCAGAGTGCGCTCGCTGTCATATATTTAAAGAGACAGTATTCCTACCGCGAGGAATATGCTAACATTAAGGCAGTATACACCATACACAACATCGGCTATCAGGGGATATACAATTTCGATATTCTCGGAGATGTGTTCTGCATTGATTCCTGGGACAGATATATCGTCGAGTACGACGGCTGTATCAATCTTACCAAGGGTGCGATAGTATGCTGTGACAGGCTGACTACTGTCAGCCCAAGCTATGCCGCCGAAATCGCGGACGAATATTTTTCAAGCGGACTTCATCATATAATACGCATGTACAGCGGCAAATGCATGGGTATCATAAACGGAATAGACACCACCCTCTACGATCCCGAAACCGACAAGAATATTTTTAAAAATTTCAGCATTGATTCGATTGAACTGAAAAGCGAAAACAAGCGTGCGCTTCAGGATGAGCTTGGGCTTACACCGCGTGATGATGTGCCTATGATCGCAATGGTATCCCGTCTTGCTTCGCATAAGGGCTTTGATCTTGTAAAGCACGTGGCGGATGACATCATGAGCCTTGACGTTCAGCTTGTCGTGCTTGGCACGGGCGAGGCGGAATTTGAGCGCTTCTTTTCCGAGCTTGCAAACCGATACCCGAAAAAATGCGCGGTAAGACTGACGTTTGATAAGGCACTTGCGGCGCGCATTTACGCATCGGCGGATATTTTCCTTATGCCATCGAAATCCGAGCCGTGCGGACTTGCGCAGATGATAGCCTCACGTTACGGTACTGTACCAATAGTACGAGAGACCGGCGGACTGCGCGACACGATAAAGCCGTACAATCCCGAAACGGGCGATGGAAACGGCGTTACGTTTATGACATACAACGCCCACGACATGCTTGACGCAATATACCGCACAGTCGAGCTATACCGCGATGCCGACCGTTGGGATGAGCTTACCGCGAATGCGATGCGAATGGACTTCTCATGGGATGCATCCGCGAAAAAATATACTACGATGTATAATGATCTGTAATAACCAAAAGGGAACACGAAACCAATGAACAACAACTTTACAAAAAGTCAAATCAAGGATGCCCTCACGGCAAAGCTTGCCCGATATTTCGGCACCGCGCCGGAGGATGCAACCAAAGAACAGATATACAAATCGGTCGTACTGTCTGTCAAGGACATTCTAACCGAAAAGCGCAGTGCTTTCAAGTCCGACACAAAAAAACAGCGCGGTAAAAAAATATATTATCTGTGCATGGAATTTCTTATCGGACGTTCGCTGAAAAACAATCTTCGGAACCTCGGCATTGCCGACATTTACGGTGAGGTCCTATCCGAGTTCGGCTTCGAGCTTGAAGACATTTACTCGCTCGAACCGGACCCGGGACTCGGCAACGGAGGTCTCGGACGGCTCGCCGCCTGCTTTATGGACGGTCTTACTACTCTCGATTATCCTGCCACGGGCTTTTCCATACTTTATGAGTACGGTCTTTTTAAGCAGCGAATCATAGACGGCGATCAGATAGAGCTGCCGGATATATGGATGACCGGTGGGGACGTCTGGCTAGTCCCTCGCCACGATAAAACCTTCACCGTGCGGCTCGGCGGACACATCAGCGAAAAATGGGAAAACGGCAAATGTCAAATCACCCACGAGGGAGGGGACGAAATACAAGCGGTCCCTTACGATATGATGATCTCCGGCGCCGATTCAAAAGCTGTCAACATACTGCGTCTTTGGCGTGCGTGCGACACACAGAACTTCAATATGAGTCTCTTTTCGCAGGGGCAGTACGTTAAGGCGATGCAGGAGAGCACAAATGCCGAGATCATTTCAAAGGTACTCTACCCCTCCGACAATCATATGGAGGGCAAATATCTCCGCCTTTCACAGCAATATTTTCTCGTCTCCGCTTCGCTTCAGAGTATCATATCCGACCATCTCGCCTCATACGGTTCACTCGGGGGATTTTCTGAAAAAGTCGCAATCCACATCAACGACACTCACCCCGCGCTCGTCATTCCGGAGCTTATGCGCATCCTTATCGACACATATTCTTTCTCCTGGGAGGACGCATGGCGTCTCGTCAGTGCAACGGTATCATACACCAACCACACAGTAATGCCCGAGGCACTTGAGACGTGGAGCGAGGATCTTTTCCGCATAAAACTGCCGCGTATTTATGAGATAGTTTGCGAAATAAACCGCCGTTTCTGCGGTGAACTTTGGACAGCGTATCCGGGCGATTGGGACAGAATATCCCGTATGTCGGTCCTCGGCTACGGGCAAATACGCATGGCGAATCTGTCCGTCGTCGGCTCACACACAGTCAACGGTGTTTCCAAGCTTCATTCGGATATATTGAAACGCACCGTGTTCCACGATTTTTACAAGCATACCCCCCACAAGTTTAGCAATGTTACAAACGGTGTTGCACATCGGCGCTGGATATGCTACGCAAATCCACAGCTTACCGCACTTATTGATGAATGTATCGGCGACAAATGGCATAAGGAAGAGCCCGAGGCGCTTTCGGAGTTCACCCGTTTTGCCGACGATAAAGCTGTGCTTGAGCGCATCGAAGCGATCAAGCGCGCAAACAAGGCGAATTTCGCCATATTTGCGCAGGGACGCACGGGCATAAAGCTTGATCCCGATTCCATCTTTGATGTACAGATAAAGCGTATGCACGAATACAAACGTCAGCTTTTGAACGCGCTGCGTATTATCAGTCTGTATGTTAGTTTAAAGGCAAATCCTGCGCTTGACATTCAACCGCAGACCTTCATTTTCGGCGCAAAGGCTGCCCCGGGTTATTATATGGCAAAGAATATAATCAAGCTTATCTCCTATATCGGAGCGGACATCGAATCCGACCAAAAGCTGCGCGAGAAGCTGCGCGTCGTATTCATGGAGGATTATAATGTCAGTCTCGCCGAGATACTCATTCCTGCCGCCGACATCAGCGAACAGATCTCTCTTGCCGGCAAGGAGGCAAGCGGCACGGGATGCATGAAGCTGATGGCAAACGGCGCTTTGACAATAGGTACGCTTGACGGGGCAAATGTTGAGATATACGAACAGGTCGGAGACGAAAACATGTATATATTCGGTCTCACAACCGAGGAGGTCGATGATCTCTGGAAGCGCGGATACAGCGCATCCTCGTACTATCAGGGCAGTGAGCGTCTTCGCCGGACGGTAGATGCGCTTGACAACGGCTTTGCCGGGCGCTCATTCTCTGATATAAAGCAGTATCTTATAAATTCTCAGTACCCGGGCGGTGTTGCCGACCCATATATGTGCATCGCCGATTTCGATTCCTATTATGCGGCTCATGAACGGATGACAAAGGATTACGCAGACCGTGAAAAATGGAACCGCATGTCACTCATCAACACCGCAAAATCAGGATATTTTGCCTCTGACCGTTCAATACGGGAATATGCCGACAATATTTGGCGCATAAAGCCTGTAAGATAGCTTAAGCTCCGTTGTGACAGATGCACAATTTTCACTTGCTGAATTTGTGGAGATATCCAAAAAATATATTTTTCCTTGTCGACACTTTAAATTTCTCGGCTTTTATGGTACAATGTTACCGTGGGCGCGTCCCACACCCGTTTTCGCGGCAACAAAAACGGGATGTAATTTTGTTGCCAAAAAAGAGAGGGTTTATACTATGAAAATGCGTGTACTTTATTTAACGGGTAAGAAAAAGCTCATCAATATCGCCGAGCTTATCACCAATAACTATGCAACCGAAAAGGTGAACTGCATGGATAAAATTCCACCTGCATATTCCTGCGACAAGGAAAGACTTGTGGTCATTCTCGCCACAGTCGGCAAGGATGCGCCAAACTCGCTTGTACTCTTCTGCAAGGAGCTTACCAAAGCAAGAGCTGCTAATGTAGCGTTCATCATTGACGGTCCTGCCGAGGGTGCTAAGGTGCTCATCGATGCGGTCAAGGATGCAGGCTCGAATGCAATAGAGGATGTTCTCTACATCAAGGGCGGTCTTCCGTTCCTCGGCGGAGTTAAAGACGAGGAGAAAAAGGCTGTTACAGAGTGGATGGATAAGATCTCCGCAAATCTTGCGTAAATCACAAAAAGGCTGAACTGCAGTTCAGCCTTTTTATTAAAGCGTATGCCGTACAGATGTGCGGCATACGCTTTTGCCATATTAAGTAAAATGAAATTCTCCCGTCGCAGTCGGACGGGAGAATTTAAACATTTTATATTTTTTCACAATTATACCCGGCGGCCGAGCTGGCGTCTTATCTGCGCTGCGGGACTGTTCCTACCTTCTCCCATACGCATACGCCGCGGACGTGCAATCAGTCCGCCGACAAGCGATATGAGGACGCATACTGCATATCCGACAGCCATCCATATTGGCGGCACCGGACTAACGGTATCCCCACGAAAAAAGAGTGAAACCAGCCACAGAACAAGAACATAGCCTGCACCGCCGATAAGAGATGCGGCAATATTGTGGTTTTCATCCGCCCTGAGTGACGTAATGCCGCACACGATTGCACCTACAAGCAGTGCCGCATATGCAAGTATGCCGACAAGCTTATCGGGATCCTTTGTCGCAAGTGCGGCGGCAGTCATAATAAGAGCGAGCAGTGCCGCACCGCCGATTCCAAACAGCGCCCCTCGCAATG
>JAZRAB010000102.1:0-16080 GCA_045634345.1 Candidatus Flemingiibacterium sp.
CAGAAGAAGGACATTGAGCGTTACAGAGCCATCATCGAAAAGCTCGGTCTGCGTAAATAAGACTTCAAATGCCGTTATCCCGACCGCATAAGCGGTCGGGGCGGTATCGACCCTTCTCGCAAGGCTTATGCCTGTGAGATGGGTAAACTTTTATGTGGGGACAATTTCATGGCTGAGCATTTTAAGATGCGCCCGATAATCTCCTCGGGCGTGCCTTTAAGTGCTGAACCGATGATGTTTTCCCCGAACAATTCAAAAAGGAGAAAATTTAAGATGTTTGAGAATTTCAAGGTATTTAACTATGAGCTCGCAGGCAGACCTCTCGTTGTCGAGACCGGCAAGCTCGCGGGACTCGCAAACGGTTCCTGTCTCATCAGATACGGTGAGACCGTAGTTCTCGCGTGTGCCACTGCTTCCGCAAAGCCGCGCGACGGAATCGACTTCCTCCCGCTGTCTGTTGACTTTGAGGAGAAAATGTATTCCGTGGGCAGAATCCCCGGCGGTTATCTGAAGCGTGAGGGCAAGCCCTCTGAAAAGGCTGTACTTACCTCGCGTGTTATCGACCGCCCTGTACGTCCTCTGTTCCCGAAGGATCTTCGTAATGATGTAAATCTTTCGCTCACCGTTATGAGCGTTGATCCCGATTGTTCCCCTGAAATCACCGCTATGATCGGTGCATCCATCGCTCTTTCCATTTCGGATATTCCGTGGAACGGGCCTATCGGCGGCGTATTCATGGGTATGGTTGACGGCAAGTTTGTTGTAAACCCCACCCTTGAACAGAGAGCTGCGTCTGATCTCCAGCTTACCGTTGCGGCTTCCGCAAACAAGGTGGTTATGATTGAGGCAGGCGCAAACGAAGTTTCGGATTCCGATATGTACGATGCTATCATGCTCGCTCATGAGGAAATCAAAAAGCTCGTTAAATTTATCGATTCCATCGTTGCCGAGATCGGCAAGCCGAAGTTCACATATGAATCGGGCGAGCTTGATCACGATATGTTCGATAAAATCTTTGCTTTCGTTGAGAAGGACGTAATGTTCGCTCTCGATACGGATGACAAGAATGTCCGTGATGAGCGCATGAATCCCATTCAGGATGCTGTTATGGAGAAGTTCGGCGAGGAATATCCCGAGCTTGAAATTCAGTACCCCGAGCTTATCTATAAGATCCAGAAGAAGATCGTTCGTCGTTGGCTCCTCGAGGATCACAAGCGTGTTGACGGTCGCCGTATGGATCAGATCCGTCCGCTTGCTTCCGAAGTAGGTATCCTTCCGAGAACTCACGGTTCGGGACTCTTCACAAGAGGTCAGACACAGGTTCTTACCATCGCAACCCTCGGCCCGATATCCGATGCACAGATGCTTGACGGTATCGATGAGGAGACCGAGAAGAGATATATGCATCACTACAACATGCCCGGTTACTCGACCGGTGAAGCAAAGGCTTCCCGCGGTGCCGGCAGACGTGAGATCGGTCACGGTGCGCTCGCAGAGCGTTCGCTCGTTCCCGTGCTTCCGTCCGTTGAAGAATTCCCGTATGCTATCCGCCTTGTTTCCGAGGTCGTTTCCTCTAACGGTTCCACCTCGCAGGGATCGGTTTGCGGCTCTACTCTTGCACTTATGGATGCAGGCGTGCCGATCAAGGCACCTGTTGCAGGTATCTCCTGTGGTCTTATCACTGCTGATGACGGTACATGGACAACCATGATCGACATTCAGGGACTTGAAGACTTCTATGGCGACATGGACTTCAAGGTGGCAGGAACAAAGAAGGGTATCACATCCATTCAGATGGACCTTAAGATCGACGGTCTTACACCCGAAATTATCGCAGAAGCATTCGCTGTTACTCACAAGGGACGCGACTACATCATCGATGAGGTTATCTTAAAAGCGATTGATAAGCCTCGCGCAGAGGTAAGCAAGTACGCTCCCAAGATGATCAGCATGAAGATCAACCCCGACAAGATACGTGAGGTTATTGGTACAGGCGGTAAGGTTATTCAGAAGATCACCGCTGACACCGGCGCAAAGATTGACATCGAGGATACCGGTGACATCTTCATTTCCGCAATCAATGCCGAGTGCGCATATGCGGCAAAGGCAATTATCGACGGTATAGTGTTTGAGCCGGTTCCCGGTGAGATATACGAGGGCAAGGTAACAAGAATTATTCCGATAGGCGCGTTTGTTGAGATCGCTCCTAACAAGGAAGGACTTGTTCACATTTCAAAGCTTGAAAACCGCCGCGTTGAAAAGGTCGAGGACGTTTGCGAGGTTGGCGACACCATGCGCGTTAAGTTCCTTGGCGCGGATGAAAAGGGCAGACTCAACCTCTCCCGCAAGGACGCACTTTAATCTAACACAAAATGGGGGAGGCGCTGCAGGCGTTTCCCCCTTTTGTATGTAAGAAGTAAAATAATGGTGAGAAGATATGAATAATAATTACAATAATAACCGCAACCGCAACGGTCAGCTTCCGCGCACGGGACAGACTCAGTATCACTCACAACAGAATCCAAACGGTCAATATCAGTACACGCCGTCAGGGTATCCACCGGTACGTCATCGTTCTCGTAAACAGGCGCAGAGAGCCGCAGGTCTTGTGGTGATTTCTGCAATCATTCTTGTTATGCTGCTCATCTCCGTTGTTATTTTTGCTGCGCGCTGTGCTAACGGAAGCTTTGGTGCAAACGAGGAGACTACCTCTGATGAGGCAGTAAGCGGAAGCATCAATGACAGCGGAGCTATAACCGATGTTCACGATACATCTTCGGATACCACTCCGCCTGAAACGACCGAGCCTGTCACAGAAGCGATTGATCCGGCATATGAATATATTGAAATGACTGAGGCGGATGTACATAAAGGGTATCAGATACTTGTAAACTATCAAAATGAATACACCTTTGACGGCGGATTCACTATTAAGCCCTTTTACGGCAATAAAAATCTCTCATATAAGGTACGTGACACATTGGTTTCGTTTGATACATACGCTATGAGCTGGTGCAATAAGATGATGGAAGCAATGGCGGCTGATATGGGAACGGGAGACGTGCTTGTAAACAGCTCGTTCCGCGATTATGAGGATCAGGAATCGGTTTATGCGCACTACCTCGACAAGTATGGGGAAGAGTATGCACAGCTTTATGTAGCGGTCCCAGGATTCAGTGAGCATCACACCGGACTTGCGGTTGACTTTACGGTTTACACCGACAACGGAGAATCGTATACATTTGACGACAAACCCGAATATCCGGAGTGGCTTAAAGCAAACGGTCACAAGTACGGGTTTATACAGCGGTACCCGAGTGATAAGACGGAATTTACCAAGATCGCTTACGAGAGCTGGCATTACCGTTATGTAGGAAAACCGCACGCCTTCTATATGGTCAAGAGCAACCTCTGCTATGAGGAATACATAGACCTGCTTCGTAATTTCGAGTTCGGCGACAAGCATTTGTCGATAACCGATGACGAAGGCGAGTCGTGGGAGATCTATTTTGTTCCTGCAAATGCATCGGGGACTACCGAAGTTCCGGTCCCGAAGTATCTCGATTATGAGGTATCGGGCAACAATGTTGACGGATTTATCGTTACTTGTGATAAATAAATGAAATGTGATATGCACCCCAAGAGTTAGACACTTTTGGAGGTGCATATTTTTTATGGCAAAAGGGAAATTTTTTCAGACTGAAGGTTGGAATGCTTTACGGTAAAAAATGAAAGCACCAGCGCTTTTGTCGATGAATTGAATAATTAACCTCGGGTGTGAGGACGTTTATTTTTATCCAAAATGTCTGTAAACCCCTTGACACCGGCGATTTCGGAGTATATAATAGAGTCAGATGATGAAATGGAGAAATAACATGAAAACATTGAACGATTACGAACTCACACATGTGCAGAAAAAAATAATAAAGACCGTTTACCGTCATCCGGGAATAACGCGCTCCGAGCTTGCCGAAATCGCAGGGATAAGCGAAAAATCGGCGATACGATATGTTGCGGATTTTCTGAATAACCGCATGCTTGTCGTTACTGAAACGCGCTCGTCGGGTGTCGGACGTTCTTCCGAACTGCTTGGGATATCACCGTCTCTTTTTACGGTGCTTGCAATGGATGTTGGCGGTAATTCTATCAAAATAGGCATTGTTGATCTCGCCGGAAATGTAATTGAAAAGATGGTGTGGCGTCGAGATGACCTCCTTGCTGAAAATCCCGACGATATAACAGGAACCCTTTGCAAAAAGCTCGAGTATGTTCTCAAGAAAAGCGGTGCGTCACCAATAGGGCTTGGTATAGGCATAAGTGGAATGGTCGATCACCGTGATAATGTAATTTACTGTTGTCCTAATGTCCCCGGAATGGTGAACATTGATACTGCCGAGACCTTCGGGAAGCATCTTGGACTCCCGGTTTGCCTCGATACAAGCGCACGCTGTCTGGCTCTTGCTGAACAGCGGTATGGCGGACACAAAAACGCAGATGACATGATATATGTCTCGGTTGGCAACAGTATCGGTGCCGGAATAATTATAAACGGCGAGATTTTCCGCGGTGCAGACTGTAAAGCGGGGGAGATCGGTCATACCAGATGCGCTGAAACAGACGAACGCTGTACTTGCGGCTCGACCGGTTGTCTTGAGCTTTACGCAACACTTCCGATGATGATACGCGATATAAGGAATAAGCTTGATAAAAAGCACATATTTTCGCCGCTGCACACTATGCTTGATGCCGACAAAAGCCTTACAATCGATCATATAACCAAAGCCTTCAATATGCACGAGCGCTTTGTTACCGAATCCATGTCGGATGCGGGACAAAAGCTCGGCGCGGCATTGTCCTATTACGTCAGTGCGTTTAATCCGTCGCTTGTGATTTTTGGCGGCAGCATGACAGAATATTTTCCGTATGTAATAGAGGAAACGATACGCGAGATAATGCGCACTGTACTGCCGGCTGCTCTTATGAATATCGAACTGAAGTCATCCGCGCTTGATCCGATAGATGCGGCAATAAAGGGAGCGGCGATACAGATGCAGAATATGTTCTTCGGTATGTAAGTAACAATTCCGTATTAAAGGACATTTGGGATAAAATATTGCCGCATAAAACCCTTAATTGACGTTTGTAAAAATAAAAATGGTACTAATTTAAAAAATTCTTGACAAGTGAGCTGTAATTTGTATAATAATAATTAAGCAGTAATTTGTTTAATAAGCATTTACTAGCGAATATCAATCAAAGAGGTGATAATTAATGTCTGATAGCTGCTGTAAGCCCGTATTGCTTGCAGGAAGTGCGAAGGAGATCGTAACACCGCCACTCGGCACACTCCTATACGGATACCCGTTTGACCGTCCTGCAGCCGGCGTGAATGACGATCTGACAGCATCTGCCGTTGTCTTTTCCGATGGCAAGGTTACCGTGGGAATAGTTTCGATCACGGTATGCTCAATTCGAACCGATGTCTGTGACCGTGTTCGTGAACTGCTCAAGGGAAAAGCACCGATAGACAATATTATATTTTCTACAAGCCACACACATTCGGGACCGGCTACGGCTACTACCGCCAGTTGGGGAGCATCTAACACAAGCTATATTGACGACATACTCGTTCCGAGGCTTGTTAAGGTGCTGACAGATGCTTATAATGCGCTCCGCCCTGCTGAGATTGGCATAGGCGAGACAAATTCCAATGTAGGTGTAAACCGTCGTAATATCAAAGAGGACGGTTCTGTATGGCTCGGCGTTAATCCGTGGGGAATCTACGATTCGCGCATGAGAGTTATTTCCGTTCGTTCGACCGAGGACAAGACTGTGATCGCCTCAATGGTTCACTTTGGTGCACACGGAACAGCTGCAGGCAACAATAAAGACGGTGCTCTCATAACACGCGACTGGAGCGGTGTAATGACCGATAGACTCGAGACGATCACCGGTGCACCGTGTCTCTTCCTGCTCGGAGCAGAGGGAGATGTAGCACCGCGCAACCCGGGGCCGCTTAGGAATCCCAACGGCTCTGACTATTACGACCGCATCGAGCATATGCTTGAGCTTGGCGGAAGAGCGGCATGCGATGCTTCCGAAGCATACGAAAAAATCAAGCGATATGAGGTGGTTCCTCTCGGCCTGATCGAGGGCGAGATATCCCTGCCGTATGAGCCGTTGCCCGATGTTGAAACGGCAAAGAAGGCACTTGCCGAGATTGAGGGCAAGTCAGGGCCTCTTACCAATTACGAGCGCGCTCACTGGCAGTCGGTTATCGAATGCGCTGACAAGCCGGTCGAGACTGCGTTGTCTTACAAGCAGGTGATAATAAAGCTCGGAGATATTGTAATAGTTCCGCATCCGTTCGAGATATTCCAGTCAATAGCACTTCGCCTAGACAGCTACAGTCCGTACACATACACACTTTCGCTTGCCAATGCAAACGGAACACACGGATATTTACCTGCTAAGGAAGACATCATTCGTGGTGGATATGAGGTATGGAGCGCACGTTATCGCTACGGTTATGTTCTCACTGAGGACGCTGATACCGAGATTGTACAGCAGAATCTGAAGCTCATAAGAGATAATATGTAAATTAAAAAAATAATTATAAACGGAGGACAAAAAATGTATCGAATTGGACAAGAAGAAATTGATGCTGTTGCCAATGTTATACGCAATGGCAGAATGTTCCGTGAGCTGAATCCGGAGGCAAAGGTTCACGAGGTGCTCGACTTTGAGCGCGATATGCGTGCTTATCTCAATGTCGACAACTACTTCCTGCTCACCAGCGGAAAAGCTGCACTTATCTGTGCGCTTATCGCGTGCGGCGTAGGCCCCGGCGACGAGGTTATAGTTCCTGCTTATACCTACATCGCAACTGCTCTGACCGTACTTGCGGTCGGCGCTATTCCGGTTATAGTCGATATCGATGACACCCTCGGACTTGATCCCAAGGCGCTCGAGGCGGCAATGACCCCGAATGTCAAGGCGATTATTCCCGTACATATGCAGGGTATGCCCGCCAATATGCAGGCAATCTGCGATATCGCAAAGAAGCACGGCTGTTATGTTATCGAGGATGCCTGCCAGGCTGTCGGCGGAAGCTATAAGGGTCAGAAGCTCGGAACACTGGGAGACTGCGGCGCATACAGCTACAACTACTTCAAGAACATCAGCGCCGGAGAAGGCGGCGGTCTTACTACAAAGACCAAAGAACTTTACGAGCGTGCCTATATCCATCACGATAGTTCGGGCGTTCCGTATTTCGGAAAAGATATAGATAATATTGAAGATCTTCTGTTCGCAGGTACCGAATTCCGTACCAATGAGGTTGCAGCTGCTATTTTGCGCGTTCAGCTCACCCGTCTTGATGGTATTATCAGAGACCTCAGAAAGAATCGTGAATACATCTGGCAGGGAATCAAGGATATCGCGGGTATCAGACGTTCTCCCTCAAACGACTATGAGGGTGATGTTGGAAACCAGTTGCTTCTTATGTTTGATGAGGTTGAAGATGCCGATAAGTTCGCTACACTTTCCGGTTGCAACCGTGCTATCAACACGGGTAAGCATGTTGCATGGTCGTGGAGTGTATTGTTCAACCACCGCGGCGCAGCACATGAGAAGATGAATCCGTTCAACCTTGAAGCTAATCAGGGACTTCGCATGAACTACAGCCCCGATATGTGGTCACAGTCAAGATTTGAGCTTGGACGTCACACATTCCTTCCGATCAATCCGGATTGGACGGAAGCCGATATGGATCCGATAATCGAAAAATTCAAGAAAGCGGCAGCTCAGATGTAATAACCGATGCACGGCAAAAATGCCGTCTTGCCGGGGTAAATTATGATCTGAAGGCTAGTGTAAATTTAAATAATTATGCATAAAGGGCTTACAGTTCGCTGTGAGCTCTTTTTGCTGTTCATAAATTAGTTACATTGAGGTTAGTATAATTTTGCCTGGGATAATTGTAATTTTGTCGAATTTGTGATATAATGTATACGCTAGAAAAGAAAGCACGATCAATTTTCTTTTTGAGTTAAAGAAAGATTAAGGAAGGTTTATTATCATGATTTATGGTGTGGCAATACTTGCCGCGTGTATGCTTTTAGGCACGACTGTCGGCGAGCTCATCGGTCTTTTGACGGGCATCAATTCTGATGTCGGCGGAGTTGGTTTCGCAATGCTTCTTTTGTTGCTCGTGACCAATTCAAAAAAGATAACCTCAATTCTCCCCAAAGATTATGAAAAGGGCATTGAGTTTTGGAAAACAATGTATATTCCCGTAATAATTGCGATGTCTGCATCGCAGAACGTGTACAAAGCTCTTTCGGGCGGTATGCTTGCGATAGTTGCGGGTGTAGCAGTGGTAGTTGCGGCATTTCTACTTCTTATGATACTCAATAAAATAGCCGGCAAGCTTGAGAAGAAATATGATAAGGAGGCAGAATGATGCAGGGATTACTTGATATTTTAATTAACTTTTTCACTAAAAACGGTCTCGTTTCTGCATTTATCCTCGTCGGCATCCTATCGCTTATAGCTGACGTTGTATCTAAAAAACTTCTCAAAGGAAGAATTCACGCTTCAGCTATTGCAATCTTCCTAGGTCTTGTTCTTGCTTACGTTGGCGGGGTTATCGCAAACTCGCATAACATCGGACTCCCCGAGGATCAGATAGTTACATATTCCAAGGGACTTGCAGACATCGGTGTGTTTGCGGGGATCGGTCTGCTCGGTGGATCCATGCTTCGTGATTTCGCCATAATCTCCACTGCCTTTGGAGCTAGTTTTTCTGAAATCAAGAAGTGCGGTCTCGTTTCTATAATCGCACTCTTTCTCGGTATCATCTCATCCTTTGTTGTTGGTGGTATTGTTGCATTTGCGTTCGGTTACACCGATGCGGTAAGCGTTGCCACAATAGGAGCAGGCGCGGTTACATTCGTCGTCGGTCCCGTTACCGGTGAGGCACTGGGAGCGACTGACACAGTCATCACCCTCTCAATAGCGGCAGGTCTTATCAAGTCCATAGCAGTTATGATCCTCACCCCCGTAGTCGCTAAGAAAATCGGTCTTACAACTCCTCGTGCGGCTATGATCTATGGCGGTCTTATGGGTACTACGAGTGGAACCAGTGCGGGGCTTGCGGCAACAGACCCAAGCCTTGTACCGTATGGCGCGATGACTGCTACTTTCTACACGGGACTTGGTTGTCTGCTTTGCCCGTCCGTTCTCTACGCGCTCACGGAGCTTATTTTGTGACATGATAAAACAGCCTCCATCGAGGCTGTTTTTGCTTGACAGGAATTACTGTATATTATATAATAAATTAATAAGCTTAAAAAACAAAGCCATCTCAAATTTTAGGAGCTAATTATGATACGAAAAGCAGTAAACAGCGATCTTCCGGAAATTATGCGGATATACGATGCCGCAAAGCGTTTCATGCGAGAGAACGGTAATCCGATGCAGTGGAAGGGAACATATCCTGATAAGGCACTTATTTCTCACGATATCGAAAACGGCAATTTACATGTGCTCATTACTGACAATGGGCGTACATACGCTTGCTTTGGACTTTTTACGGGAGAAGATCCTACATATTCATACATAGAAGGGCAATGGAATGACGAAACACCATACGCGGCAATACACCGTGTAGCGTCGGATGGAAGTGAGCGCGACGTATTTCGTGATTGCTTTTATTTTGTGAGTGCCCGTTTTTCGCACATAAGGATCGATACGCATGATGATAATCTGGTAATGCAAAAAGCCATTGAAAAATGCGGATTTAAATACTGCGGCATTATATATGTAGATGACGGCACACCGCGCAGAGCATATGAGTGGACGCGCTCTTGAATACAATTTATGGGATTTCAAAATATATTGATTTTTCCGTGATTATTTGGGACAATATATACTGTGAAAGCCATTAATAAGCTAATTAAAGCTAAGGAACCGGCGCGGAAAATAAATTTTTCACGCAACGAGTTTTTGCATTTGTCGGGTTCGCCTGTATTTTCACATAAGAAACCGACAAAAACATCTACAAGTAAGGAAGTCTTTGCCTTGCAAAGACACGGTGATTAAAATGAAAAAGATAATATGCAAGATAGAATATGATACCGATAATTCCGAGGTGGTTGCAAAGTATACCTGCGGCGAGGTCGGTGATGCCTTGGGATACGAAGAAACATTATATAAAACCCCCGACGGCAAGTTGTTTTTATACGTAAACGGTGGGATGGATTCCATTCATCCGGGGGAAAATATCACAAGAATGTCTGCTGCCAAGGCAGAGGAATGGAAGAAAGAAAAATTCGGTGAGTGAGACGCATAATGAAAAGCGCTGAGAAGCAGATAGCTTCTCAGCGCTTAGTGTTAGCTTTGTTTTTGCTTATTAAGATATTCTGTCGGAGTTATACCGGTTATCCGTTTATAAGTGTAATTGAAGGTACGCAGATTGTTAAATCCGCATTTCAATGCGGCATCACCAATATCACAGCCGTAATTGATAAGGAGATTTACTGCATTTATACGAAGCGAGTATAGGTAATGCTTCATGCTCATACCTGCGTATTTCATAAATTCGGAAGACATTTTTTCTCTTGAAACGTACATGCGCTTCGCAATGGACTCCACGGTAATATCTTCATCAGTATAATGATTGTTGAGGTACTCAACCGTGTCAAAAAACAGCTTTGACGCGGTACTGTTAGAGTTGTCATTCGTGTTCGAAAAATACTTTGCTAATGCAAAATACAGAGTTCCCACAAGGCTTGAAAGGTACGGATCCTTTTCTCCGATACCCAGCGGTGAATTGGAGGTTATCTCACTCATGCATGTGTCGACAAGCTTTTCAAGCTCCGGATATTTTTTTAATTCTCCGCGCTTTATAAGCGGTTTTATCGAAGGGATAGATGATTCGAGATTTAGCAAAACTTTCAACGGAAACTGCATGATTCGGATGTAAACTTCTTCATCCTCAATTGCAAAAAGATGCACACAGCGGCGGTCAATAAATACAATATCACCAGGACCGGATTCAATCATTTTTCCGTTAATCAGAAATTTTGCTTTATTGCTTATGACCTCACAAATTTCATAATTATCGTGCCAATGAAAGTGGTGACTCCATTCGGTGACATTTTTTATTTTGCAAACGATGTCATACACATGATTTTCTTTGAAAATTTCCATAGGTATTTAGTGTGGCAGTCCGAGTAGGACTGCCATACCTCCATATATAATTATCTTAAATCACCGGAATTATTTACTGCTATACCACTCATTATAAAGATCAGCGTTTTCTTTAAGCTGGTCGGTGTCTCTCTGGAATACGCCTATAGCTGCAAAGTCATTGGGCTTAAGGGACGTAAACACTTCTTCATAGGCTCCCTTGATGAGCTGTTTCTTTTCTTCGGGTGTTTTATTAAGGAACATCTGACCGCCGCCGAAGATCTTATATGCTATAACCGGCTTGGTTACATTCTTAAGAGTTTCAAGCATAATAGGACGATCTTCCGGATAGAAGACAATACCGGATTTGGTCTTGCCGGTTATGAATCCACTCTGTACATGCTCGCGTCCGCGACGAGCATTGTGCATGCATGCGACATAGAAGTCAACATCCCAACCCTCGCGTTCGCTCTTTTCGATGACGTCAGGACGGTGTGATCCAAGACCTACCGGCACGCCCATTTCACGATATTGCTTTATTTGTTCGAGAATTTTATCGCACTGATCACTCTCGTAAAGATAGTCGGTAGTTGTACCCTGATGATAAATACCGATAGTATTAAGACTCATCATTTGCTTCATGCTGACATCCTGGCGCATAGGCATATAAGGCTGCCAGATAAACTGGAGCTTGCCGCCTTCACGCTGATAGTCCTGGAATATTTTTATCATAGCGGGAGTAGCAAGGGGGAGCATAGTATTGTATCCGAGCTCTTCCATTTCAAAGAGCGCTTCTTTGATTTTCTCGGTGGTATAGTATGTTTCCATGTCAGCGCCGGTTATTACATCCTCTATGTAGGAATGACCGGTCATGGGGTTATCTCCGATTATCAGCTTGGAAACTTTCTTGCCAAAGAAATCTACAGTATTCATAATATCACCTATCCATTAAAAATTTGATTAGCAAAAATACGATATAAATATATCCTGCTGATTATATTATAATCTAATATAAACCATTTAGCAAGTAATTTTGAAAATAATGCTGGCAAAAATGTCGAATAGTTTATCTGCCTCTTGTCTTTTTTTATATTTTTTATAGCGCTTTTTATATTGACTTCATCCATGGGGTGTGATATAATCGTTCTATAAAAAATTAAATTTGGAAGTGAGCTAATTATGAAGAGCCATCTCATGTACATATTCAACCGCTATGATTATCCATCAGATGCGGCAAAGAAACTTGTTGACGCTTATGATATACTCGAAAAAAACAGCGAGTTCATAGCACTTGTTGAGAAATTCTATATTAAAGATGCTACCCCGGCACGTGCAGAGGTTGAAAAAATAATGGATAAAATCAGCGCTGATTCGGGCGTACATCCATACACAGCGAAATTTTTATATTATCTCTGTCTTTCAAAGGAGCTGCCCCAAAAATACAAAGAGGCCGGTATTCCTGAGGAGTATATGTGGGAAATGCTTGAGGATTTTCGCTATAAGCTGACAGAATGTCTTGACGTTTACGGTATCCCCGGTTTTTTTGCAAATCCGTGGTTCTATAATTTCTTCACGCTGAAGCAGTTCAAGCTCGGCAGACTGGAATATGAGCTTTTACCCGTTCGTAAGCAAGATATTGAGATAGCGGGACGAATAATCAAAGAGGGAACAGAGGTTATCAATGTTCACATTCCTTCCGAAGGAGGAAAATTTAATCGTGAGGCGCGCCTTGACTCTTATAAGAGAGCATATGAATTTTTCCGCGATGTCATGAAAAAAGATATCGATGTGTTCATATGCGATTCATGGCTGCTTTATCCGGCGAATAAACAAATACTTCCCGAAAAATCTAACATTGTGTCGTTCATGGATGACTTCTGCATATATGCGTCCGTTGATTACAGCAATCCCAGGTATGATCTTTGGCGCATATACGGTGCCGATGCCAACAAGCCATACAATGAGCTTCCAAGAGACAATTCTCTCAAGCGAGCTTATGCTGATTGGCTTGAGGCAGGGAATCCGGTTGGTGAAGGTAGAGGTGTGTTTATCTGGGATAACAAGAACAACACGGTTATAACAAAATAAAGAATATTGGCTTGCCGTAAAATTACGGCAAGCCGATTTTTATCTCTTATCTATACTCTTATACTCTCTTTCATCGCGCACGCTCACATATGCAGGACGGATAATTTTTCCGGCGTTCTGTATTTCTTCTATACGGTGAGCACTCCAACCGGCAATGCGGGATATCGCAAAGAGAGGAGTATACAGCTCATACGGAAGCTCAAGCATGCGGTAAATGAGTCCGGAATAAAAGTCAACATTCATGCTTACGCCCTTGTACATACGACGTTTTTCGGCGATAATTTCGGGCGCGAGGCGTGCGACGGTTTCATAAAGCCCAAATTCTTCGCTGTATCCTTTTTCGAGAGCAAGCTCTTTTGCGCAACCTTTAAGAATATCCGCACGTGGGTCGGATTTTGAATATACGGCGTGACCCATGCCGTATATGAGCCCTGCGTTGTCAAACGCTTTTTTATCGAGAAGGCGAACAAGATAGTCACGGATAGAGGATTCACTGTCAATATTACAGTTCATCTTAAGGTCGTCAAACATACGCACCACCTTGACATTTGCTCCACCGTGTCGGGGACCCTTCAGTGCGCCGAGTGCTGCTGCGGTAGCCGAATATGTGTCAGTGCCCGACGATGTGACAACGTGCATTGTAAATGACGAATTATTGCCCCCACCGTGCTCGGCGTGAAGCACGAGCGAGAGATCGAGTATTTTTGCTTCAAGCGGTGAAAATTCTCCGTTCTCACGAAGTATTCCCAGTATACATTCTGCAGTGGAATATTCGCGTTTCGGAGGATGAATAAAGAGCGATTTGCCGAGATGATAGTGCTGGTACGACTGATATCCGTACACCGCCAAAAGCGGAAAAACTGCAGTAAGCTGCAGGCATTGTCGCAGGACGTTGGCGGTTGAGATGTCATCAGGATTGTCATCATATGCATATAGCGCAAGTACAGAACGCGAAAGTATGTTCATCATATCACGCCCCGGCGCTTTCAGGATCATATCACGCACAAACGATGTCGGAAGCGAGCGATAGTCGGTTAGCAGCTCTCTGAAATCGGCAAGCTCTTCGCTTGTAGGCAATTCGGAAAAAAGAAGCAAATAGAGTATTTCCTCAAATCCGAAATGCTCTGAAGCGGAAAATCCGGCAACAAGATCGCGCACATTGTATCCGCGGTAGGACAGCTCGCCCTCGCAAGGAACGGCAGTACCGTCAGGTGCAATTTCTTTGGCTTTTATGCGTGAGATTTCGGTAAGGCCGGTAACGACGCCATTTCCGTTCATGTCGCGCAGTCCGCGAAAAACATGGTGCTCGCTATACATTTCAGGCGAGATATGATTACCCGTGTCGGATCTTTCGGCGAGCTTTCTTATATATGGTGTTATGTCAGAAAAATTTTGCATTTTTATTAACCTCCTATTGTGGGGGATTTATAATAAGTATATCAAGTTAATGTGATAAAAAATATACTGATTTTGTAAAAATTTTTCTATGGTATGTAGTATTTTGTAAATTTGAGTTTGTCAGAGCAATAAACTCCCCGACAAACTCCAATTTACAAAAATGAACTGTCTGCATTGATATGCAGACAGTTCATAAATAGTAGGTGTAAAATTAATATCCAACAGTTTCCATTACGCCAAAGGGCTGCGCAATAGCCGGAGAAATGTAAATATCAGTCGGCATTGTCTGGAAAATCGAGCCGGGAACATAAGGAGTTACCGGACCGTGAGTGATAAGACGCGATGTCATGCGCTGCCAAGAGGAGAAGGTGCCGCAAGTGGTAAGACCGTGCTGTTCAACACGCTTCTTAGCATGAAGTACATCACGAGGACCAACAGTTGCAGCCTTAGGAGGAACCCATCCGCAAGCACCGGACTGTCCGAACACGCCGTGAAGTGAATTTTGTGCGATAGTAAGCGGATGCAGGGTGACGATCTGTGCGGGCTGCTGGAGATACTCATCAAGCTCAGCCTGCGAATTAAAACGGTCTCCTTCTATATGTACAAGCTCGGGGCAGGGATCGATAAATGCAATGTGACCTGCCCAACCGGGGCCAGCAGTAAAATAGTCGATACCGCCGTCGGTCTTTTCATCAATAAGATCGGAATAATAGGATATATTCTTAGTTGTGGGGTAAAGTACATTTTCTTCGAGCGGACGAAGCTCAGGATCAATCTTTTCAATGAAGTATTTCATGAAGGAATATATAAATCCCGAACGGTATGTAAGCGGAGCGATGTTGCCATCCTCATCTGCCCATTCATCCATGGTAACGAAAACACAATTCTTGCAGCTGATGCGGTTACGGTTAATAAGCTCCGCAAGCGGCATGTGTGAATTGGGGTTAGGATTACCGAAAATAGTCGAGAACTTCTTGTTCTGCTCAAACGATTCCTTGATGCCCATGAATTTTTCAGCAGTAGTCACCGCGTCAAAGTTCTCAAGAACCTTGATATGTACATCGGGATTTGGATGCTGTTCAATTTCTTCAATAGTCATTTTCGAGAGCCTGTCCATCACCTCTTTGTCCTTAAAAGGAACCCAGTCCTGAGGTGTGAATTTGAAGGTGTCATTGGTGCTCATTATTATTTCTCCTTATTTTTATAATTGCCGCAAATTTTACGGTCACATGTATTATATCATATAATACAGCGGAATGTCAATGAATTTTTGCAAAAACTAGTAGATTAATCGCCACTGATTATCAAAGCTGGTAAATTCACATTTGCACATAAAAACGGTGCATCTTACCCGACGCACCGTTTTGTTTTTTGTTATAGATTGCGAAAATTTAGAATCTG
>JAZRAB010000103.1:0-5294 GCA_045634345.1 Candidatus Flemingiibacterium sp.
ACCGCACACGGCTATATCGACGGCAAAAGCGAAAAGGCAGTCAAGACCTGTCTGACCTCCCGTTACGAGAGAGATAGCTATATCCTTGCCAACAAGCTTTCGGATTGGTTTTTCCAAAGCGAGGAGGAGATCCTTCCCTTATTTGAATCCCAGCTTGAGATCTGCGGAGTTGAATATTTCGACTTTTATCTCTTCCACGCGCTCAACCGTAACTCTTATAAAAAGCATAAGGAATGCAACAGCTTCAAAATCGTTGACGGGCTCAAAAAGGACGGAAAGGTAAAGCATATCGCGATGTCCTTCCACGACACTGCAGATATTCTTGATATGATACTTACCGAGCAGCCGCAGATCGAGGCAGTTCAGCTGCAGATCAACTATCTCGATTACGACGATCCCACCGTTCAGAGCAAGAAGTGCTATGACGTTGCCGTCAAGCACGGCAAAAAGGTCATCGTAATGGAGCCCGTTAAGGGCGGCGCGCTTGTAAATCTCCCCGATGCCGCCGTGGCAGAATTCAAAAAGCTTGGCGATGCGACACCCGTGTCCTATGCTCTCCGCTATGCCGCAAGCTTCCCCGAGGTATTTATGGTGCTTTCGGGCATGGGAAATATGGAGATGATGGAATCCAATATCCGCACGATGCATCCCTTCGTTCCGCTGAACGAGGAGGAGCTTGCGGCGACCGACAAGGCAAGGGAGATCATTCGTCAGTACAATCAGATCCCCTGCACCAAATGCAGATATTGCGCAGAGGTTTGCCCCAAAAACGTTCCGATCGCAGATCTGTTTGCCGTGTATAACGAATACGCTCTGGCAAAGGTAACAAAAAAGGAAACAAAGGCGGGACTTAATTCCTTCGAAGTCAAGACGGGCGACTGCATCGAATGCGGAAAATGCGAAAAGATCTGCCCCCAGAACATTGAGATCCGCGAAAAACTGAAAAAGCTCAAAAAGCTATCCGGAGCTTAATATCACTTAATATCATATATAAACTAAACGGCAAGGACGAAAATCCTTGCCGTTTTCATATTATTCATAAAACCTGAACTTGACCACTACTGCGTTATGGTCGGAGGGCTCAACGCCGTTCACGCTCTCCTCAATTACCTCGTGTCTGACCACGCCCATATGCGCGGGGTCAACAAAGCAAAAGTCTATGGTCGAGGACGAAACCGTATGTGCGGGATCGTTTGCCGACGTCATAACGTGCGCGCTGTACAGCCCGAAATTGGTTATCTTCTGATAATACTGCGAGTTCTCGCGCGTGTTGAAGTCACCCGTCATAACGATGGGGTAATCAAGCTTTTCAAGCAATTTGACCAACACCCTGAACTGCGATTCGCGCACCTCCTCAATTATGGTCATATGCGTGTTACAATGCGCAAATGTGGCACCGGTTTTGACATCCTTCAGCACGGCATACGTCAGTATACGATACTGTGTTTCACCCGTAAGACGGCTGGCATTGCTCGGATTTGCCGACAGCCACTGCGTTTTGGTCTCGAGCAGCTCGAACTTGTCTTTTTTGTAGAAAATGGCGTTGCGCCACTTCTGTGTGGAGGTGTGATTGAGCTCGCCAACCACATTATATCTGTCGCCAAGTTTCTGGCAGAGGAAATCATACCACAATACCGAGCATTCCTGAACGCCCAAAATATCGGGGTCAGCCGCATTTATCTGTGTCAGCGCCGCATTGAAGCGGTCGGGCTCCGACTCCTTTGCCACAAGCAAGTTAAAGCTCATAACGGTATATATTTCGGCGGGGGTCGATACCTTCAGCGTGTCGGTGGGCACGGTCAGCACACCGTCCTTCACGTGATCCGCCGACAGACAGTCTTTGACAAACAGCTCCGCTGCGCGGCAGGTTGCATCGGTATCCTTACCCGTAATATAAACTTTTGTGCCCTCGAAATACACAAGTCCCTGACCGTCGCCGCACGCCGCAAGCGCAGCGTCACAACCGGCTGAGGTTGCATTTTTAACGTTACCTATGATTATTGCACAGTCACCGGGTACTGCGCCCCTGTCGTCAATCGAAATATTAATGCCAAGGGTTTCGAGAAGTGCCGCGCGTATGCTTTGAGCCGCACGCTGTTCGCTGTATACGGCAGTAGAGCTGATGAATATGCCAAAATTTTTGAGGCTTTCGCCGCCGATAGTGACGTCGGTTGCCAAGGTCTGGGCGCGGTAAGAGTCGTTCAGATCTTCGGGGAGGGCCAGTATCGCGGAATCTTTGCTCAGATATTTATCTATAAAGACGTTGACTGCCGTCATGGTTGCCTCGGGACTGCCGCCGCAAATGACGATATGTTGTCCCGAAAATGTAATGACATAGTCATAATAGCTCAAGGAGGAAGAAATTTCTGCCGCCCCGCCGTAGTTTACATTGCCAACGATTATTGCTCGGTCGGGCTTGGCATCGATCTCGTTACCGATGCGCAAACGGACACCGTACACGTCGTCGATGGCGTTGCGCAACGCAACTGCCGCGTTAATCTCGGTCTCGGACGCCAAATCTGCGCGCAATACCATATAGTCACTCTTGCCGTCCGCCACTATTCTGACAAGGCTGTCAGACGCAGTGGTGTCAGCTGCTTCTGCCGCAGTGGTATCCCCGACGGTAGTATCCGCAGAGGGAACATTGGCAGGATGACATCCTGCCAATGTTATCGTTAATATTAATAGTGCAAGTATAAAACTCGTTTTTTTCATATCTTTTATTTGAGAGATTCGGAGATGCTCGCAAACACCTTATTGATGTTGCGGGAAGCGCCCTTGATTTTTGCAGTCCAGTTACTATCGTTGCCCGTCAAGCTGTTACGGAACAGAGCAACTGCGCTGGATGCCCAGGTAAAGCTGGAGCTAAAGATACGAGTGGAGTCGATATACAGGTTGCCCTTGATGATATCGTACATTTGACCGTCAAGGTTGTCGGCTGCCCAACGCGACTTCATGCAGTTTTCAAACAGCGCGGGAGCAGATGATCTGTGGCTCTCGGAGCCCATCGCCTCAAGAACCGCCGCTGACATATTGGCATCATTGGCAGTGGTGGGGATGCAGAAGTTGGTGTAAGCAAAGCCGAGGTTGGTGTAATACTGCTCCTGATCAGCATACATCTTCGGGTAAGGAACTATGCCGTAGGACATATCCTTATCGCGCAGACCGGTGATGGTACTGCCCGCAACTGCACCAAACAGCGCGCGGTTGTCGGTGATGACTTTGTATCCGTTGCCGGTATTATACCAGCAATCCCCTGTCTCCCAAATCCAGTTGTTCAGCTTAGTGATAAGGGAGTGGGTCTTTTCACCCATAAATTCCTCGGTGAGCTGAAGTACGCCCTCGGCATTGGGAGCGGACATACGAATACCGGATGCGGCGATAAAGCAGTCCATATGAACCTGACCGTAGTTTACGTATCCAAAGGTATCCTCAACGGTGGGGCCTACTTCGCCTGCGTCAACGTAAGTATTGGCAGTCATTTCGATCATTTTGTCGATAGTCCAATTGCCTTCCAGAACCAACGGACGGGGATCGCTCAGACCAATGTTTTTTCCGAGATTGTGGTTGTAGATAAGGAAATAGAGGTTATAGATAAGCGAATTTGCCGCGTCGCCCGAAACGAAGAACAATTTGTCGTTGATGGTAGACATTTCGATAAGCGAGTCGGACCACCAGGGCATATCAAAGTTGAGGTGATCAAGCACGGAGAGGTCTGTGATAGCATTACGGGTAGCAAGCGTACCACCGCACATACTGTAACAACCGATCAAGTCGTATTCGCAATTGCCGCCTGCAAGAACCGCTGCCATTGCATGCTCAACAAAGGGAACCTGATTGGAGTTATCACCGTTGATAAGATTAGCGGAGAGGGTAATACCAAGTCTCTCCTCAACCGCTAAGTTTCGGAAGAAAATTGTATCAACAACGGTGTCACCCATGTCCATTTCAACGTAGAAGTCCGGCAAGGATGTGTTCCAGCCCAGCATATTGAACTGATAATTATTAAAGTTGAGATCGGGTGACAGGGTATCCTTGAGATAACCGTTTTCGTCATAAGGACTTGTGGTCTCGGGGATAGCGGTGGTAGCGACGTTGCCTGCATCGCCGTTATTGCCTCCCGCAGTCGTGTCCGAGGGGGTATCGGTCCGGTCGGCGCATGCGATTATCATAGGAAGCAGCGTTATCGCAACCAGCACAAGAGCAAGCACTCTTAATAATACGTTTCTTTTCATATTTTCCTCCTGTAAACTCATATGTAAAAAACATATGTTAGGTATTTGGGGTAAATATATACCAATTTATATTTTACACAATTTTCGAAAAAAATCAAGTGAAAAAATCCTACCTTTATTGATATTTTCCGACTTTGTGTAATTGTATTGACAACGTACAAAGTTTTTGATATAATTTAATTATTAATGTAAGAAAAAGGAGAGCTCGGACATGGATTTTGTAAGCAATTGCACATACCTGAAGGCGAACTATCTATACGTGACCAATCCTATATGGAGCCATGCACCGCGCACGCGTTATTCTCCCCATAACCTTATATTTGTCACCGAGGGTGTTTTGTATATCGAGCGGGATGGAGATCGCTATGAGGTGCGAGAGGGACAGTGCATTTTCCTTGAAAAAGGGCTCACCAGCACGGGCTATCGCCCGTCCGGTATCAAAACCGGTTTTTATTACGTAATGTTCGAATGTAACGGTGCCCATCCATCCTTCCCAAGCTGCTTTACATTGCAGGAGGAAAAAAACGTACGCGAGCTGTTTTTCCAGCTTGTGAACAGGCTGGGATATAGCAATTACCCTCGCGAGGCAATGAACTCACTTATGCACGCGTTGTTTTATGAGGTGCTGTATCAGTCAAAGCCCCATACCGAACCCACAACATCGCTTGCCAAAAGCATAAAGACGTACGTTTATGCAAGTATACACCGCAATATTACCGTCAATGATATTGCATTGCATTTCAGTCTGTGCCCCGACTACATCTCACGCGTGTTTTACAAATCCGAGCAAATCCCGATTAAAAAATACATAACCGACCTGCGTATTCGCCGTATTGAAGAATATCTCAGCTCGGCAAACCATACCATACAGACAACCTCCGAGGTTATGGGCTTTGGGTCAGCGAGCGCGCTGTGTAAATTTTATAAATATCACACGGGAATATCTCCCTCGGAATACCGCCGCCGCTTTTATTCGGAGGATAGCTCGGGGAAGGTATAACAAGCACGCGAAGTACAATGGATTTAAAGTAAAAATATAAAGAAGAGCGACCGTTCGAT
>JAZRAB010000104.1:0-12172 GCA_045634345.1 Candidatus Flemingiibacterium sp.
TCCGCCCCCTGCACCCCCCGCTCGCCTCGGCTTAGCCGCCTCTTAAATATTGAAAACTGCTATAAAAAGGGAGGCGATAGCCAAGGAGGTTGGGGATGCAAGGGGCAGGAAACTTCGGCGTTTGAGATGGTTTCTGCCCCTTGCCGAGCGGGGGCGTTGCCGCCGCGAGCAATCCGGCAGGCGGGGGTGTGCACCGCAAGGAGCATCATCACTCGAAGCGCAAACTCCCCTATAAACTCAAATTCACACTAAAAAACAAAAAAGCAGCCATACCTTGCGGTATGACTGCTTTTGATATATTAGAGTACGACTTTACCTTCGTAAACCTTTGTGGCATCACCGGAGAGGTATACCGTCTCATCGGTGTAGCGGATCTTGAGATCGCCGCCGCGAAGCTTGACTGTGATATCGGTGTTCTTCGGGCAGAAGCCATTCTCGACCGCCGCTACGACTGCCGCGCATGCGCCGCTTCCGCAGGCGAAGGTCTCGCCCGAACCGCGCTCCCATACACGCATCTTTATTGTCGTGCTGTTTAAAACCTTGACGAACTCGGTGTTGACACGCTCGGGGAAGAGCTGATCGTTTTCAAACTTGGGACCAAGCACCTCAAGATTCAAGTTGTCAAGCGCCTCGTCAAATTCATCGCTGAATACAACGCAGTGCGGATTACCCATCGATACGCAGGTGATGCGGTAACGGTCGCCTGCAACCTGCGTTGGAACGCCGATTACATTACGAAGTGCGAGCTTGACGGGTATGAGCGAGGGATTAAGCTCCGCCTTGCCCATATCAACCGTCACAGTGCTTACCTCGCCGTTTACCTTCTCTACCGAGGTGTTTCGGATTCCGCTGAGGGTTTCGATTGCAACTGTGTCCTTATCGACCATCTTGTTGTCAACCATGTATTTCGCAATACAGCGTGCCGCGTTGCCGCACATTCTGCCCTCGGTGCCGTCAAGATTGAACATACGCATCTTAACGTCCGCGATCTCGGACGGATACATGAGCACAACACCGTCGCCGCCGATACCGAAGTGGCGGTCTGCGAGGCGAATACTGAGTCCCTCGGGGTTGTCGATCTTCTGATTGAAGCAGTTGAAGTAGATATAGTCGTTTCCGCAGGCTTCCATCTTGGTAAATTCGAGGGT
This sequence comes from Candidatus Flemingiibacterium sp., assembly GCA_045634345.1. Classification (GTDB taxonomy): domain Bacteria; phylum Bacillota; class Clostridia; order Oscillospirales; family CAG-272; genus Flemingiibacterium. Next base: position 1,149 of record JAZRAB010000104.1, read on the forward strand.
AGCTTTCTCGCTGCGCATGTCGTTGATGTCAACAAGCTCTGTGCAGCTCTGCGAGTAACGGCTCTTAAGGCAGTCAGCGACTGCATTTGCCGTGTCGATCGAAGTAAGGCAAGGAATCGCGCGCTCGACTGTCTTGCGGCGTATCTTAACGCTGTCGCGTGTCGGGATTCGTCCCTTTGCCGAGGTGGAGATAACGTAGTCGATACGTCCCGATTCGATGAGCTTTAAGGTGTTGTTTTCACCCTCGTGGATCTTATCGACCACTTTTACCTTCATACCGTAGTCCTCGATGACCTTAGCCGTTCCGCGTGTTGCGTACAGCTCGAAGCCGAGGTCGTAGAAGCGTTTTGCGGTCTCGCCGATTTCCGATTTGTCGGAATCACGGACGGTGATGAAGATACCGCCCTGCTTCTTTAATTTATAGCCTGCCGCGACGAGTCCCTTGAAGAGAGCCTCCTCGCGTGTGGAAGCAAGACCGAGTACCTCACCGGTGGACTTCATCTCCGGACCAAGGTGATTGTCGACGTTCATCAGCTTCTCAAACGAGAACACAGGAACCTTGACCGCAACATACGGCGAGGTCTTGTAAAGTCCGGTGCCGTAGCCCATATCGATGAGCTTTTCGCCGAGCATACAGCGTGTTGCGAGGTCAACCATAGGAACGCCGGTAACTTTGCTGATATACGGAATTGTACGCGATGAACGTGGGTTCACTTCAATTACATACAGTCTGTTGTCGTTCTTGTTTATAAGGTACTGAATGTTGACAAGTCCCATTATATTAAGGGATGTCGAGAGCTTTCTGGTGACGTCGATGATCTCCTCGCGGAGCTTGTCGGTGATATTCCATGCAGGATATACCGCAATCGAGTCGCCCGAATGGATACCGGTACGCTCAACGTGCTCCATGATACCGGGGATGAGGATGTTGTCTCCGTCGCAGATGGCATCGACCTCAAGCTCGATACCCATGAGGTATTTGTCGATAAGAACGGGGTTTTCGATGTTGTTTGCGAGGATTATCTTCATGTACTCCTTGATGTCGTCCTCGGTGAACGCGATGATCATGTTCTGACCGCCGAGTACGTATGAGGGACGCATGAGTACGGGATAGCCTATCTTTGCCGCCACGGTAAGCGCTTCTTCGGTGGTCATTACCGTAAAGCCCTCGGGACGCGCGACGTTGTTTGCTTCGAGAAGCGCGTCAAAACGCTCTCTGTCCTCTGCCGCGTCGATTGAATCCGCGGATGTGCCGAGGATGTTTACACCGTGCTCGGACATATATTTCGTGAGCTTGATCGCCGTCTGACCGCCGAACGCTACGACTACGCCGTAAGGCTTTTCGGTCTCGATGATGTTCATTACATCCTCGGGGGTAAGCGGCTCGAAGTAAAGTCTGTCGGCAGTATCGAAGTCGGTGGATACGGTCTCGGGGTTGTTGTTTACGATAACCACGTCATATCCTGCCTGCTTGAGCGACCATACGCAGTGTACCGATGCATAGTCGAACTCGATACCCTGACCGATACGGATAGGACCTGAACCGAATACGATAACGGTCTTTTTATTCGGATCCTTGCGCTTTTCAATAAACTCCGCTGCTTCATTCTCATCATCGTAGGTGGAGTAGAAGTAGGGTGTATTAGCGGAAAATTCCGCCGCGCAGGTATCAACGACCTTGTAAACAGCTTTTCTGTGCATACCGTCGGGAAGTGCTTTGCCGGAAAGCTCCTCGATGAGCTTGTCGGGGAAGCCGAGAGTCTTTGCATCAAGGTAAAGCTCGTTTGTGAGGGCTTCGGAAGAAAGACGGCGTTCCATCTTGATAAGATTGAAGAGACGGCAGAGGAACCATTCGTCGATCATTGTGATATCGTGGATCTCGTCAACACTCGTGCCGCGGCGAAGTGCCTCATAAACGATGAACAGACGCTCGTCATCGACGTTGTGCAGTCTTGCCGCAACATCCTCATCGGACAGCTCGCGGTATTTCTTGTGTGAGAGATTGTTCATGCCGATCTCGACACCGCGAACAGCTTTCATGATAGCCTGCTCGAAGGATGTACCGATAGCCATGACCTCACCGGTTGCCTTCATCTGTGTGCCGAGTGTACGCTTTGCGTAAACGAACTTGTCGAAGGGCCATTTCGGGAACTTGACAACGATATAGTCGATAGTAGGCTCAAAGCAAGCGTATGTGGTGCCGGTTACGGCGTTGAGGATTTCGGGCAGAGTATAGCCGATAGCAATCTTCGCGGCAACCTTTGCAATCGGGTAACCGGTTGCCTTAGAAGCGAGCGCGGACGAACGCGATACACGGGGGTTTACCTCGATAACGGCATATTCCTTGCTTTCGGGATGGAGCGCGAACTGACAGTTACAGCCGCCCTCGATCTGAAGCTCGTCGATGATATCGAGCGCCGCGGAACGGAGCATCTGATATTCGTCGTCGGAGAGGGTAACGGCAGGCGCGACGACTACCGAGTCGCCGGTATGCACGCCGACCGGGTCTACGTTCTCCATCGAGCAGATGGTGATAACATTTCCGGCGCTGTCACGCATTACCTCAAATTCGATCTCCTTCCATCCGGATACGCATTTTTCGACGAGTACCTGGTGGATAGGCGAAGCGTTAAGACCGCCGTTCGTGATTTCGATGAACTCATCCTCATTATAAGCGATACCGCCGCCCGTACCGCCGAGTGTGAACGCAGGACGGATGATAAGCGGATAACCGTTCGAGTGCGCAAATTCGAGCGCCGCAGAAAGGTCATTTACAACGAGAGAGGGAATACAAGGCTGACCAATCTTCATCATGGTGTCCTTGAACATCTGACGGTCTTCCGCCTTATCTATTGTGTCGGGACGTGCGCCGAGAAGCTTTACGCCCATTTTGTCAAGGAAGCCTTCCTTGGCAAGCTGCATGGAGAGGGTAAGTCCCGTCTGACCGCCAAGGGTGGAAAGAAGGCTGTCCGGACGTTCCTTTTCGATGATACGCTTGATTGTCTGGAGCGTGAGCGGCTCGATGTAAACCTCGTCCGCCATCGCATTATCGGTCATGATGGTTGCGGGGTTGGAGTTGACGAGAACGACCTCAAGACCGTCCTCCTTGAGTGCACGGCACGCCTGTGTGCCCGCATAGTCAAATTCGGCAGCCTGACCGATAACGATAGGACCGGAGCCGATGACCATTACTTTTTTAATATCACTTCTTAATGGCATATTATTAACCACAGCTTTTGCGGCGCAAAAGCATCCTTTCTGTCTATTTGAGTTCGGTTTGCGCGGCGTAGCTTTACTTGGTAAAGCAAGGCAAAAGCCGCACCCCTTGCTTATTTCATCATGTCGATGAATCTATCGTAAATAAAGTCGGTAGCGTTGGGACCGCCCACGCTTCCGGGACGGAACTGCACGCCGATTGCCGGAATGTCGGTGTACTCAACACCCTCGACTGTACCGTCGTTGCCGTTCTTGTATGTTGCTTTGATGCTTCCGGGAAGAGCCGCTTCGTCAAGTGTGTAGCCCTGATTCTGTGAGGTGATGAATACACGCTTGTCGGAGAGTCTGATTGAAGGCATGCCGCCACGGTGACCGTGTGGAAGCCTTACACTCTTTGCACCCTGTGATACTGCGAGCATCAGGTGCCCAAGACAGATACCGAGCATCGGCAGCTTTACATCGGCAAGCTTCTTTATCTCGGCGATGATATCGGGGTTTGCCATCGGGTCAGCAGGACCGTTCGAGAGAACAACACCGTCGGGCTTGTATGCGAGAATATCCACGGCTTTTGTGCTTGCCGGAACGGTGATGACCTCGCATCCGCGTGCGGTAAGCGCCTTTACGATCGAATCGGATGTACCGAAGTCCCAGAGAACCACCTTGTGAGAGGCGTTGTCGGGGGTGACGGTCGTTATCTCATCACAGGTGACGGCAGACACGGCGCTCGGTGCCTTGTATGCTTTAAGCTCGGCAATCACTGTGTCAACCTTTTCGGGGAGAGTGTATGTGATCTTTGCCATCATTGAGCCGTTATCGCGGAGTATGCGAGTAAGCTTTCTGGTATCAATGCCCTCGATACCGACGACCTTGTGCTCATTCAAAAAAACGCCAAGAGCACCTTCACATCTGAAATTTGAAGGCTCTTGACATAAATCTCTTACAATATAAGCAGCAGGAGCAACTCCCTTGCTTTCACATTCATGGGAAACAACACCATAATTACCGATAAGAGGGAATGTCTGGACAACGAGCTGCCCTTTGTATCCCTGATCGGTAAGTGTTGACATATAGCCGGTCATTGCGGTGGTGAAAACTGCTTCGCCAACAGTTTCGGCTTCATAACCGAATGATCTTCCGCAAAAAACCATACCGTTTTCGAGTACCAGGTATGTCGGTTTCGTCTGCATAATATACCTCCGTCTTTATTGCATATTTATAATATTATATCATTCATAATATTATACCATTTTGCCGCCGCTCTGTCAAGAGATTATTATGTATAAATATTAAATACGGCAGGTGAAAATTGTTGTGAAAAGGAATTAAATGGCAGAGGGGAAGCACACGATATGGTTTATATCACATCGGGAAATTCTTAAATTTACGGATATACTCCGTAGGGGAGCAGCCGTAAGCTGACTTGAAAAATCTGCACAGGTTTTCCGGAGAAGAAAAGGATAGACGGCGCGATATCTCAGATACCGGAATCCCTTCATGTAAGAGAAGAATAATCTCACGCAGGACAAGCTGCTCGGCATATTGCTTCGGAGTTTGATTATATTCGCTTTTAAAAAGCTTGGCTATGTGGGAACCAGAATAATTGAAATGCTTCGAAAGATCGTTCTCCTTAAAGACGGCGACGAAATTCCTTTCAATATATTTTTTGATTTTTGCCGGCAGTGAGCTGGCTCTCTCTGTGCCGGTCCTGAAAATATAAGAGAAAAGCATATCAGTGAGCCTACGAATATACAATTCCCCGTCGTCGCTCTTTTTCACATAATCACGAATCAACTTAAGCGTGTCAGAAATGAATTCATCGCCCGAAACGTCTACCTCAACAACGTCGTTTATCTCGGGAAAGGTATATGCGTGGATGTAGAGGGAATAAAACTTATCATAGGGAAGCTCACGAAGAGAAAAAACTCTGTTTGCGGGAAGTATATAGAGGTGGTCTCGCTTAAACTGTCGTTCTACCCCGTCAACAGTGTAAAAAGCTGAGCCGCCCAGGGCATAATATATTATTGAAAAAGGACGGGTAATATTTGGATAATCCCAGTTGTTTGGTGTGTAACACTCCTGAAAAGAGGTTATTGACATACATCTCATATACGTGTTTCCTTTGCATTTTGTTTTAGGTTGCTTATATTTTATCACAAACCGTCTAATCTGTCAATATAGCGTCGAAAAATGAAAGGTTTCGCGCACAATCGTTCAATATTATAAGCAAAAACGACAGATTGAAGCACAAATTTGATATTCCAATGTAAAATGCGATTTGTTATAATAATATTGTAGTGGAAAGATTTCCGCTAAATCAGATATATAAGGAGAAGAAAAATGATAAAAACAGTTGGACCGAAATTCAGACGTGCTATACATTACGATTTTCACACCTCACCGGGTATTGAAAATATCTTTAAAAATTTCGATGCGGAAAAATTCGCGGATCAGCTCAGTGCGGCTCACGTTGAATACATAAATATGGCTGCGCGCTGTAATATGGGCTTCAGCTATTATAACACTAAGGTTGGCAAGAAGTATCCGGGACTTGGCGACCGCGATCCCATAAAAGAGATAATTGAGGCTTGCCACAAGAGAGGCATCGGCGTTACTGCATATTTCAATGTCGGTATTGACCACGAAATGGCGGCAGACAATTACAACTGGCTGAAGATCAACAAGGACGGAAGAATTTACAGCGAGAATAAAAAAGGCAACTTCTTCAGAAATATGTGTTACAACTCTCCCTACAGACAGCATTTTTTGAGTCAGGTAAGAGAGGTCTGCGAGTACGACATAGACGGCCTTTTCTGTGACTGCTTCAGACTTGATCCGTGCTACTGCCCGAAATGTATGGCAGACATGGCAAAGAGAGGCGTTGACGCAAATAATGACGCGGCGGTGCTCGAATATCAGAATAATGTAAGATTGGAGTTTGCGGAGGAAATAAAAGAGGCTACCGGCAATAAGCGCGGTAAAATAAAGTTATATTTCAACGGTTTGCCGATTGGAGAAGGCATCCAGACACACTCTGAGATAGAGTGCCTTACGACAGCGTCCTGCTGGGGATATGACTTCTTTGAGCATATGGCGGCATACGAGAGAACCAAATATGAGGACCGCGTATATATGAGCGCAAGATTCCAGAATGAGTGGGGGGATTTCGGAGGAGTCAAGCCGCTTGCTTCAATGCAGAATGACCTTTACGACGCGATGATGAATAGCTATGCTATTTCTTTCGGTGACCACCTGCATCCGGTTGACGGATTTGAAAACGAGGTTGCAAGCCGTATAGGTAAGGTTATGGAAGAGAAGATGCTGTATGAGCCTTACACCGAAAATTCCGACAATATTGTGGAAATAGGTGTGCTTGTAAACCCCGGCATGCAGGGAGCGCTTTTCTTCTCTTTTGTAAAGGGTATTGCCCGCATGATGAAAGAACTCAAGCTTACATATAATGTATATGACGAGAAGGGAGGATTTGAGGAAACCAAGCTTCTTATTGTCGGCAGGGATATGGATTATACTGATGAATTGAAGGCTCGTCTTTGCGAGTATGTAAAGAACGGCGGAAAGATTATTTTTGCAGGTACAGGTATTGACGTAGGTAAAGATGCCAGTCTTCTTGACTACGTTGAGCTTGTCGGTGCGGATACGAGCGACAACGCTTATTATACTGCCGGTGACAGCGATATGCGTTTTGCAATGTATATGCCATCAAGAATAATCAAAAACATAAGCGGCAAAGAGAAAGCAAGATATGTCAAAAATGTTTTCAACCATGTCTGGGACGGCAGGCAGTCCACCTTCTACAGACCTCAGGGAGAGCTTACCGAGTACAGCGCGGCAGTTGTCAATGAAAATACTGCGTGCATCTGTTTTGATATATTTACTGCGTACATCGCAAATTTCCTTGTCGAGCACAGAGATATGGTTGATTCAGTTATAAGAGAGCTTTTGCCCGAAAGACTGATTGAGGGCACATCTCTTCCGAAGAACACGGCTGTGGCGCTCACCAAGACTGAAAACTGTACTGTGTTCCATGTAAAAGCAACTTATCCTGCGTTCAAGGCGGACAGAGGCATTGTTGAGGAGCACAACTACATGAAGAGCGCTCCGGTATCATTGAAGGGCGAATATGAGGTTTACGTGCTTCCGGAGATGACGAAGGTTGATAGCCGCATTGAAAGCGGACGTACGAGCTTTGAAACGGGAGATATCCTCGGCTACAAAGCATTTCTTCTTAAGTAAAGATTCTCGTTATTAAAAATACGGAAGTTCGTAAAGACGGACAAATCTCCGCCTATGGCAGTAATATGACTGCCATAGGAGTTTTTTTTGCCGTGCTGCAGGCGCGCGATGGAGTTGCGATAATCGAAGCATCAAACTTTCCTGCAAGCAATAATTCATTCAACAATAAAAATTCATAAAAAATTATTGCAGTCATAGCATGAATATGTTATAATAAAAGTAATAACAGCGGCATGACCGCTAAATAACGGAGGTGTTTATTATGGGACTTATTAAAGCAGGCATTGGCGCACTCGGCGGTACTCTTGCCGATCAGTGGAAGGAATTTTTCTACTGCGAGGCTATCGACAACGACACTCTTATGGTCAAAGGTCAGAAGCGAATCGGCGGACGTTCCTCAAATACCAAGGGTGAGGACAACATTATATCAAACGGCTCGGGCATCGCGGTCGCTGACGGTCAGTGTATGATCATCGTCGAACAGGGCAAGGTGGTCGAGGTATGCGCGGAGCCGGGCGAATTTACATACGATAAATCGACCGAGCCGTCCATCTTTGCAGGCAGCCTCGGCGAATCGATCGTTGCAACATTCAAGACTCTCGGAAAGCGCTTTACATATGGCGGAGATACCGGCAAGGACCAGCGCGTTTACTATTTCAATACCAAGGAGATAGTTGATAACAAGTTCGGTACAGCAACACCGATTTCCTTCCGCGTGGTCGATTCGCGCATCGGCTTCGATGTGGACGTGTCACTCCGCTGCAACGGTGTCTACACATTCCGTATGACCGACCCTATCAAGTTCTACACGAGTCTTGCAGGCAACGTCGCGGATTCTTATAATAAGGAAACCATTGCGGGCACGATGAAAACTGAATTTATCAGCGCTCTCGGTCCGGCGCTTGCCAAGCTGTCAACGCTTGAGCTGCGCCCGAATCAGATCCCTGCGCACAGCACCGAGCTTGAAAAGTTCCTTAACGAAGAACTCGGCGCCGAATGGGGCGAGCGCGGCTTCGGTGATGTTAAGGTAGCGATGAATCCGCCGAGTCTCACCGAGGAAGATCAGGAAATGCTCAAGACCGCGCAGAAGACCGCGATGTACCGCGATCCTACGATGGCAGGCGCTACTCTTGTCGGTGCGCAGGCTGACGCTATGAAGGCGGCGGCGTCCAACTCCGCAGGAGCGATGACCGGTTTCATGGGGATGGGTATGGCGATGAATCAGGGCGGCGCAAACGCACAAAATCTGTTTGCTATGGGACAGCAGCAGGCGGCACAGAATCCCGCGCCCGCTGCATCTGCGGCGAATACTTGGAAGTGTGCCTGCGGAGCTTCGGCGAGCGGCAATTTCTGCGCAGAGTGCGGGGCAAAGCGTCCTGCTGACGGCTGGACCTGCGCGTGCGGTTCTGTAAACAAGGGCAAATTCTGCCCGAATTGCGGAACGAAGAAGCCGGAGGACACATCGATGCATGCTTGCGGCAAGTGCGGATGGAAGCCGGAGGATCCCAAGAATCCGCGGAAATTCTGTCCCGAGTGCGGCAACAGGTTTGATATAAAATAATGGAAGATCTTTTACTGTATAAATGCCCGTGCTGCGGAGGAAATATTGAGTTCGACAGTACATTGCAGAAGCCAAAATGCCCGTACTGCGATACCGAATTTGATATCGAATCGCTCAAGGCATACGATGACGACTTGAAGAGTGCAGGAACGGACGATATACACTGGGACGATTCGTCGAATGCTGAGTGGCGTGAGGGAGAGACTGACGGATTGCGTATATATGCGTGCGGCACATGCGGCGGAGAGATCATCTGCGATGATACCACAGCCGCGACAAAGTGTCCGTACTGCGACAATCCCGTCATCATGAAGGGACAGCTTTCAAATGATCTTCGCCCCGATCTCGTTATACCGTTTAAGCTCGACAAAAAGGCGGCAAGAGATGCCCTTGCACGGCATATGCAGGGCAAGCCTCTGCTCCCCAAGGTTTTCAAGGACGAGAATCACATCGACGAGATAAAAGGCGTCTACGTACCGTTCTGGCTCTACGACGCTGAGGCGGATGCAGATATACGCTACCGTGCGACGCGCGTGCGGACTTACACAACACCTAAATATCACTGCACTGAAACGAGTCATTATTCCGTTACCAGAAGCGGTTCGATCTCCTTTAACCATATCCCCGTGGACGGATCTACCAAGATGGCGGATGAGCTTATGGAATCCATCGAGCCGTTCGACTTCTCTGAAGCGGTGGATTTTCAGACGGCGTACCTTTCGGGGTACCTCGCTGACCGATATGACGTTTCGGCGGAGGACAGCCGCATGCGTGCCAATGAACGTATAAAGCGCAGTGCGGAGGAGGCTTTTCGCTCGACAGTACACGGCTATTCCTCGGTCATTCCCGAGCAAAGCTCTGTGAGAGTCGGTGGCGGCAAAACACGGTATGTACTCTATCCGGTATGGATACTCAACACCACGTGGAAGGATCAGAAATACACCTTCGCAATGAACGGTCAGACTGGTAAATTCGTCGGAAACCTTCCCGTTGACGGCGGCCTTTTCGCAAAGTATCTTCTTATCGGCACAGCAATAGCTTCGGCGGTGGTTTTTGGACTTATCACGCTGATGGGAATGATGTGAGGTGCGCGATGAAGAAGATATTCGCTTTGTTTTTGTCAATTTTCATGGTCTGCATACTGCCTATATGTGTGAGCGCTGAGCGGATACTTCCGCTTGTAGTTGATGATGCCGAGCTTCTCGCCGAGTGGGAAGAAGATGCTCTCAATGACACGCTTGCTCTCCTCACGGATTCGCGGCAGATTGAGATCGCTGTTGTTACGGTTAATTCCACAGCCGGAAAGTCCGCAAGGGACTATGCGGACGATTTCTACGACTACAACGGCTACGGATATGGGGACAACGATGACGGCGTGCTCTTGCTCGTGGATATGGGCAATCGGGAATGGTGGATAACCACTCACGGTCTAGGTCAAACTTATCTTAGCGACTATGCGCTTTATATGATAGAGGAAGCTTTCCTCAATCAGCTGTCCGACGGTAATTACTATGCTGCATTTTCGGCGTTTGCAAACGCATGTGACGAGTACATAGGCTACGCTATAAGCGGCGAAGCTTATTATGACGATAATTACTACGGTGATTACGGCGGAGCAGTGACTTCCTACGTCGATGACTATTATTACGATGACAGCTCGGATGAGTCGGATATTGTTGGTACTATCGGGATATCGCTTGTGGGTGGATTCTTCATTTCACTTATGGTAGTGCTTGGCATGAAAAAAGGAATGACGACAGTTCACGCGGTACACAATGCGGCGAGTTACATGGTGGACGGCAGTCTCAGTCTGCGCTCGCAGGGAGACCGTTATCTATACAGCAACACAGTGCGCACGCCGAGAAATACAAACAATTCGAGCAGTGGACGCTCGGGCGGTTCCTATCGCGGCGGTTCATCTAGTCACCGCAGCTCGTCAGGACGTTCCCACGGCGGACGCGGCGGCAGATTTTAAAGCAAACGGGACGGAGTTCAT
>JAZRAB010000105.1:0-8498 GCA_045634345.1 Candidatus Flemingiibacterium sp.
AGTAGTTTATGGCGCTAATAAGCTGTGCCGGTGCATCGAGACCTTGAACAAGCGAGGGAAAAAGTGTCACCTTTGCGTATGGGAAACGCCGCTTTGTTACGTTTATCATATCGCGTACCGCCGCGCCCGTAGGTGACGTTATGATACCGATTCGCGTCGGTATCTTGGGAAGCGGACGCTTTCTCGCAGGCGAGAAAAGTCCCTCCGCTTCAAGCTTTCGCTTCAACTGTTCAAATGCAATATATAAGCTTCCGATCCCGTCGGGCTGCATATCCTCGACGTATATCTGATACTGTCCGTCGCGCACAAACGCGGATACCCGTCCGCGCACGATAACCTTCATTCCGTTTTCCGGTAAAAACTTCAGCTTTGATGCGGCGCTTTTAAACATCACCGCGGCAATTCGGCTGTCCGGATCCTTCAGAGTAAAATAAAAATGTCCCGTTCGGTGGTTGGTGAAATTCGATATCTCGCCCTTTATCCACACATTAGCAAGAAGCTTGTCGCTGTCGATAATCTGCTTTACATAAGCATTAAGCTGCGCCACAGTGAGCACAGCTCTGCCCTTGTCCTCCGAATCGGGAGTAAGTGCCGGAACCTTTATTTCGTCCAAAACTCCCATCCTTCCTCCGCCGCCGCGCAAAGCAGTGCGCACCCTGCGGCATTATCACTTGAAAATCTCGGCTCGGCGAATCTCGCATCGAAGCCGCGTTTTTTTATCATTTCCTTTATCTGCGCATTGCTCATCACGCCGCCGGCATAAAGCACCGGTAAATTCTCACCGCCAAGTGCGTTTTTTGTAAGCTCGATGATCGTTCTTCCTACAAAGTCGAGCACATACGCCGAAATGTATTCTCGGCTCTTGCCCATTTCAAGCAGCTGCTTTACCTTGTTTTCAACGCCCGACAGATTACATTCGCACCCATTCACTGAAAGCTTCGACTTCGGGATAGGTTCGGTGTTAGCGAATGCCAGCTCCTCGAGCTTTACGCCACATGGGAAACCGAGCCCCATAGCAACGCCGGCACGATCTATCACCTGACCTGCGTTAAGATCAAGCGTTCCGCCGAGCTTGTTTATTGTGAATCCGACGCCCTCCGACTTCACTCGCAGAATCTCAGTCGTTCCGCCCGATACATGAAAGGCGATGAACTCTCGTCCGATAAGGTCGCGTGAGGTGCTCGACCAAAGAGCCGCCATGACGTGCCCAGCCTGATGCGAGAATCGGCGAAGCGGCTTTTTCAGCGCATTAGCGAGCACCTCCGCCGTTGCCACTCCCGAAAGAAAGCACGGCATATATGAGCCGTCCTCGTCGCGCGGCGTTGCCGACACACCGATGGCAAACAACGAATCGGTTTCAAGCTCTGCCAGCGCTTCGGCTGTAACCGACGGCAGATTTTTTATATGTGCAAACACCGCGTCGCTCTGCCGCAGTCCACGCTCGCCCTCAGCAACACCGAGAAGCGTTTTCACGTTAGAATAGAACCGCCCCTCCGAAGCCTCAAAAAGCGCGCATGAGGTTGTGTAGTTTGAGGTGTCGATTCCGATGTAGAAACGCTTCATTTGTCACAGTCACGCTCGGGGAGCGTATGTGAAATTGTATTGAGTACGCCGTTGATAAACGCCGGCGCGTTGTCATCGTCAAATTTCTTCGCAAGCTCGACCGCTTCATTGAGCGCAACTCGCTTCGGCACATCCGCGACGGAAGTCATCTCATAAACGCAAAGACGCATGATAGACAGCGTTGATTTGGAAAGGCGGCCAAGTGTCCATCCCGATGCCGCCGCTGAGATTTTGGCATCTATGTCCGCGAGTGTATCCATGATACCGAAAAACACATCGTGAACATAGTCGATCTGGTCGCCAAATTCAATCTCGGCGTTTTCCATCTCGCGCGCATAGAAGCTGTCCGCCTCCTCATCCGGCGAGAACGCCTTTGCAAACAGAAGCGCAAATACATATTCGCGTGCCGCAACTCGTGTTATTGTAGCTTTGATGTTTTCTTCCATAAAACTGACCTCTTTTTATATCTGTTTATTATATTTATACATTAATTATAGGCATATATATTATATTATACATTTTTTTTAGTTAAAAGTCAATCATTATACGTAAAATTATGCATTCAAAACGCAATAATTTTACGCCGTTTGAATATAAATGTGATATAGCGCGTAATAAATCATAAAAAACGCACGAAAGGAAGCTTTCGCAACGCGAAAGAAGTAAATATATTTATGCCTAAAAGCGCACTTATTCGTATATCATACATCTTGATTCTTGTCCTGCCCATGCTCTTTTTTTCCGCATCACGCGACAGCGCCGCCATCGCCGTTTCAGCAAGCGGATACATTAAATGGGTTGATTTCAACGCAACAAGTGAAATAATGCGAGCCGCCCTCAAATGCGACATCGAAAGCTATGAAAGGGCGAAAACCGACAGCACGGTAACTCACGCACGCTTCACCTCGCTCATTGCCCTTGCAGCGGCTAAATATGGCGGAGAGTTTAACAAATGCAAAGCTTCAGATATCACCGCTTTTGCAGAGAAGCTTATGGCAGGTGAGGCAGCAGAAAATATTGCAAAAAGCAAAAATTTCAACTATTTTCTCGAAGCTTATGAGGCGGTGCTCGGCGGATTTGTGGGAAGTTATGCCGCCGAGGCGAACGGCATAATCGAGGACCGCTACGGTCTCAAAGTCTTCTCCCCTATCGCCGCAGGCTACTACTACCGCGACTACGATGATTTCGGCGCATCGCGTTCATACGGATACCGCAGAAAGCACCTCGGACATGATCTCATGGGAAGCGTGGGTACGCCGATTATCGCCGTGGAATCGGGATATGTGGAAACCTGCGGCTGGAATCAGTACGGCGGCTGGCGTATAGGCATACGCAGTTATGACGGCAAGCGGTACTATTACTACGCTCACCTTCGCAAAGATCACCCGTATAATGACATATACGAGGGTAAGCACGTCACGGCGGGCGAGGTTATAGGATATCTCGGGATGACCGGATATTCCGTCAAGGAAAACGTCAACAACATAGACACTCCGCATCTTCATTTCGGTGTACAGCTCATATTCGATCCATCGCAAAAGGATGGGGTAAATCAGATTTGGATCGACCTCTACGAATACACTAAATTCCTCTCGAAATACCGCTCGCAGGTCTATTATGACAAAACATCCGGCGAGTTTTTTGCAAGTAATCCTATAATTGATTTGTCCGCGCCCGATTGAAATTGTTATGAAACAATGACAGTTTTATAAACATTCATCACACACAGTTGAAAATTTTACGTTTTGGTGGTATCATAGAGTATATCATTATAAAAACATAGGTAACTAAAATGAACATATTTAAAACCGTCAAACAAATAATTTACAGTACCTGCCTTTACTTCACCGCAGCTGAGTTCATTATACTTATCGCCGCTGATGTAATCCGTCAAGCCGATGCACAAGTCGGCGGCGAGGTGAGCAGCTTCTTAAGTCTCGGCTCGGCAGGGCTTATACTTCTTGCTTGCTTCCTATTGTCGGCTCTCAACCTCATCTGGAAGCTTGACTACTCAACAGCCGTAAAGCTGCTCCTTCACTTTATCGGAGCACTCGCCGTATTCGCGGTCATATTCGTAATCATACCGGGCGTTTATACTGACATGGCGCAGCTTATCGTTCGTGTGCTTTTCTTCGCTGTCATCTATTTTATTGTTGCCTTTATCGCATTGATTGTCGGCAGTATACGAAAGAACCGCCGCACCGAAGAGCTTGATTACGAATCACAGTTCAAGAATATAAAATAATCCGCCAACGGAGGAAATAATAAAGTGAACAGAGAGAATAATAACGAAGGATTCTTTTACAAGGTTGCGGCGTTTGCGATATTTATTGTCATTGCGGTACTTATCGTGCTGATATCACTGTCGTCAATCACGAATGTTGAGGACAATATAGATTCACACGTGTCCGATATCGACAAGGATGCGCAAACCGATGCCCCCGATACAAGCACCGCCCCCGACACATCAGATGCCACTGAGACTACCGGCGCACCCGACACCACGGATGTTCCCGATACCACCGCGCCCAAGGAGACGACCGCACCACCCAAGACCACTGACGCACCGGATGTCCCGGATGAACCGGCGGTCAATCCCCCACAAGCGAACGTAACAGACGAGCTTGCCGCGTTTCTTGCAAAATACCCGAATACAGTCCTCAAAGAAACAGCGGATGCCGGACAGAAATATATCGACAAGATTGTTTTCCTCGGTGACTCCACAACCTACGGACTTCGCAAATATGAGATGCTCAAGGATGGATTTAATACCACCCAAGTCTGGACACCCAAGAGCGGCACACTGACGCTCTCAAACGTCTCTTTTGCGACTATCGTATATCCCGAAACCAATGAGGAAATTACAATAAAAGAAGCCGTCACCCGAAAGAAGCCCGAATATCTCGTAATAACGCTCGGCGTAAACGGAGTTTCGTTCATGGGCGAAGATTATTTTAAATCCGAATACAAAAAGATGCTTGAATCGGTGATTGACGCAAGCCCCGACACAAAGATTATCTGCCAATCCATCTTCCCCGTGGCACGCAGTTATACAGTGCTTAACAAGATAAACAATGATAAAATACGCGCCGCGAACAAATGGATAGTCGAGGTTGCCGATGAGGTTGGCGTAAAGTTTATTGACACCTATTCGGTTCTCTGCGATGCCGAAGGATGGCTTCCCGAGGCATATCAGAACGGCGACGGAATACACCTGAACACGCAGTCGTTTACATTAGAGCTTAACAACATCAGAACCCACGCTTATGTTGATTAATTTTTGAAAGGATATACAAAAAATGCAAAGAACAGGATGTCTCTCTTTTATTCTCTCACTTATGCTTATTTTCACTTGCTTCTCCGCTGTTTCCTGCGGCGAGACAACTTCATATCACTCCGATATTCCCGTAAGCAAGCTCGAGGCTGCGGCGGATGACCTGCTCCCCGACAGCGGCGATTTCGCAACCATGACCTCTGACTATATCCTCGGAATGATGGATATTGACACATCCGAATTTGCCGAATACACCGTTAAGCTCCGTGCAAGCGGCGCTAATGTTGACGAGTACGGCATCTTCAAAGCAAAAAGCGATGATGAGGTCGAAAGCGTTAAGGAGACCGTACAGAAATACCTTGCAATGCGCGTTGATACATGGATGCCCGAGTATATGCCCGAGGAATTTCCGAAGATGCAGAAAGCAAGCGTCAAGGTAATGGGACAGTACGTAGTCTACTGTATTCTCGACGACAATGTAAAAACCGATGTTTTCACCTCGATTGAAAACATACTGCTCGGAAAGTAAGCAAGCGTTCACTTAATATATATAATTCCTGCGAGTCTTATGGCTGTGCAGGAATTTTTTTCTTTGTGACAACTGCTTTTACGGAAGCGCTGGAAAATTATTTATATTTAATAGATTTTTCATGAACTCGGCTAACTCTTTCATTACATATGACCAAAAACCGTTGATTTTTGCACAGGCGTATGTTATCATATATTCACACGGCGGGAACGGCACACGGCCCTGCCGCTGTGAATCATATTATCACGGAGGAAATCCAAAGCTATGAAAAATCTGAAGAGATTTATTTCCGGCTCACTTGCAACATTAATGATAGTTGCATCGATGATGACCGGAGCTTCCGCGAAGTCGTATGATGACGTTGCATCGACCGACCGCTACGCGGAGCAAATCGAAATCCTTTCCGATATCGGAGTTATCAAGGGTACAAGCGAAACCGAGTTTTCGCCTGAAGAAAAGGTTACCCGAGAGCAGATGGCACTGCTTCTGTTCCGACTCATGCTCGGCAAGGAAAGTGCGGGGGCACTCAATACCACCGCATTCACCGACCTCTATGACGACACCTACAGCGGTGCCATTTCATGGGCAAACGCTTCGGGATACATCATCGGTACCACCGCAACCACCTTTGAGCCGACTGAGGGAATCATCCTTCAGGACGCTATGACCATGCTCGTGCGTGCACTCGGTCACAGCTCCATCCAGATGGACGGCGGTTATCCCTGGACGTACATTGATGCCGCAGTAAGACTTGATCTTGATGCCGGCATCGAGGATCTTTCCTACACAAAGGAGCTTACTCGCTCCGAGGTAGCGGCAATACTCTACAATGCGCTCACCGCGGAATATCTCATCCCGCGTACCGCATCCAACGGTATGACCTTCTATGAGTCCACCACCATCATTGAGCGCGTCTTCGGCTACACCATTGACGAAAGCGTTATCGTTGCGACCAACGACTTCGCACTTGAAGGAGTTGACACTGTGACCAAGGACGGTTACGTAACTGTTCACACTGAGGAAGGCTTCTTCACAATAAGCTATGCAGAACTTGGTCTTAAGGGTGAGGCTGACGAACACCTCGGCAAAAACTTCAGACTTGTTTACAAGCGCGACGACAAGACAAAGCTCGTACAGGTACTCGGCTGCAGCGAGCTTGGCAAGACTGTTCCTGCAGAGACCATAACAGTCGGCAAGGACAATGCATACATCGAAATTGCAGGCGTTAAGTATCAGGTCGTTGAGACTCTCTCCGACGCTCTTGCTACAAACGCAAACGAGCTTCTCGTTTATGCATATGACAGCGACGCATCCCTTGCGCAGATCAAGACCAACGCAGATCTCGCCGCACTTCTCGGTGCATTTGACGCAGAGCTTATCTTCAATGATAAGGAAAGCGGAACCGCAGACCGTCTTATAATCAAGCCCTTCGCATTCGGAAAGCTTGATATAAAGAACGGCAAGGTAAACCTTGCAGGCGGCATGAAGGAAACCGATCTCACCCTTATAAATCAGAGCGAGGCTAAGAGCGGCGACTATGTTCTCTACTACTTCAATGAGGGCAACAAGTCCCTTGAGCTTGCAGCGGTTCTTCCTATAACCGAAGCAGGCAAGATCACCCGTCTTACTGCAGAAACCGCAGTTATCGGAGGCAAGTCCTACACTCTCGGAAACGAGAAGCTCGGTGTAACTGCAGCTTCCATCCGCTCACAGCTTTCTGTAGGCGAGAGCGTTCGTGTGGTCGTATACGGCGACATGATCCTCGCACTTGAGAATTCCACCACTTCTGTCGGTGCACCTTCAAAGTACCTCGTTGCGCAGAGCACAACCACCCCCGTATTCTCGAACGGCAAGTTCGGTTACGTTATGGAAGCGCTCATTGACGGTGTAACCGAAACCATCTTCGTCACCGGACGCAGTGTTACCGTCGGAAACGTATACCGTTACACTGTAGATGATGAAGGCATATACACACTCATTCCTAAAAAGGTAGGCGGCGGCGTTATCGTTTCGGGCGACAGCGAATTTGTTCAGTCAAGCTCTCGCAACGATGAAATCGCATTCACTATCGATGAGGCAGACGGCACCACCATAACCAAGTCCGCTTCGTACCACACCATTTCTGCAGGAAGTGCAGATTCTGTAAGCTCCACCGGTGCTGACGAAACATCTATTAAGTTCGTAATGAACGACAAAACTCTCACTCTTATAAACACCGGCAGCACCATCTCCGTTATAAAGGGTGCTCATAGCTCTTCGATCACCGTAAACGACGGTGCTTCCGTAACAGCTATATTTGACAACGAGATCGGTTCTGTTGAGACTCTCCGCTTTATGTATGTCTCCGACGGCTCTATAGGCGATCTTGCAACTACACAGAGCAGTGTAAAGGTTCTTGAGCTTATCGGTAAAGAGCTTATCGGTAATGATGTCTACAACACCTACCTTGCACTCGACTTCTCGACCGGTAAAGTAGAGCAGATGTACTCCAAGAGCGAGGCTCTTGAAGCAGGCAAGAACTACCTCACCGATATCAACGGCTTCATCTCCACCACCGAAGCATCCATTGCAAGCGGCGTTGTCTCCGGCTATACCACAACAACCATCACCATCGGCGGCGAGACCTACGGTATAGCGACAGATGTGAAGTTCACCGAGCTTCTCTCCGACCAGACAACTTCCGAAATCACTCTTGCAGATACCTTCATGGGCAACGTTGAGTTCCTCACCAAGGACGGCAAGGTAAGCGCAGTGATCCTTCTTGGCGATGCACGCTTTGGCGCTAGCTACGCTGCAAGCAAGATCACCGTAAGTGCACTTGATGCTTTAAAAGAAGTTGGCACATTTGAAATGATCGAGCTTTCAAAGCTTGACACAGAGACAGATAAGTATGTGAAGCTTGATGTCACAGTACTCGAAGCAAATGCGCTCTCCGGCGATAACTTCTCCTTCGAGCTCGTACTCGAGGATGCCCTTGAAGCAGGTGACTATATACTCACCGTCGAGATAAACGGCGTTGAGTTCACAGCAGAATTTACTGTTGCATAATTTAAGTTAATCCCTCGGTACTGCCGTTATTACGGCAGTACCTCTTTTTTATGCGGTGAATATATTATTGTTTAGCGAGGGGTA
>JAZRAB010000106.1:0-6516 GCA_045634345.1 Candidatus Flemingiibacterium sp.
AAGGTTAAGGAAGGCATCGTAATGGGTAAGCTCGGCAAGTATTATGAGAACAACTGCCTTGCAGAGCAGTCTTACGTTAAGGACGATTCCATGTCCGTTGCGAAGTATATCGCCTCTGTCAATAAGGGCATCAAGGTCGCAAGCTTCGTTAAGTACGAAAAGGGCGAAGGACTTCAGAAGAGAGAGGACAATCTCGCTGAAGAGGTTGCAAAGCTCACTTCCGGTCAGTAATTAACCGTAACTAAAAGATCCTGTCATAGACCGTAATTGTGGTCACCACAAAAATCGATTTATGACAGGATTTTTGTGTAATTATGGGTATGCTTTGTAAATGGTATGTTAACAGCGTTCAATAAATGAGAAAATTATTAGATTACAAGTAAAATTTTCTCGATAACTCTTTACAAATGCCAAAAAATCGGTTACAATATATATAGGTCTAAATACCTCTATCTAATAAAAGGACGGTACAAATATCATGAGCGAAACTGCCACACCGAAATTCAAACGTGTATTATTAAAGCTTTCGGGCGAAGCGCTTGCTCCTTCCGAGGAAAAACGCCGTGAACTTGCCGCAAAAGGCGAGCACCCGATACTCGACTACGATATGCTCGACAGAGTTGCAAAGGTCGTAAAAAAATGCGTCGGAATCGGTACGCAAATCTGTATCATAGTCGGTGCAGGCAATATTTGGCGCGGACGGCAGGGTACAAATATGGACAGAACACGTGCTGACCATATGGGCATGCTTGCGACCACTATCAATGCGCTCGGTCTGCAGGACTTTTTTGAGCAAAACGGTATTGACACAAGAGTACTTACCGCTGTTGAAATGAAGCAATACGCAGAGCCTTACATCCGCAATCGAGCGGTTTCGCATCTTGAAAAGGGAAGAGTCGTCATTCTTGGCGGCGGACTCGGTATTCCGTTCATATCTACCGATACTGCGGCGGCTGTACGTGCCGCTGAAATCGGTGCCGATGTTATCTTGATGGGTAAAAATATTGACGGTATTTACACCGCCGACCCCAAGAAGGATCCCGGTGCTACACGCTACAAAGAGGTTTCGTATAAGGAGATTCTCGCTAAGGACCTTAAGGCGATGGATTCTACCGCTGCTTCCTTTGGAAACGAAAACCACATCAAGACTTTTGTTTTTGAATTAAAGGAACCCGAGAACATCTATAACGCTATAATCGGTGATGTCGAGGGTACCATTGTAATAGATGAATAATATCAAAAAATCAACATAGAGAAAGGATAATCATTATGAAACTCGATTGCAAAGCTTATGAAGAAAAAATGAAAAAATCCATCGCATCCTATGAAGGACAGCTTGCTGATATCAGAGCCGGCAGAGCCAACCCCGGTCTTCTTGACAAGATTGATGTTGACTACTACGGTGCACCTACAAAACTCAATCAGATGGCGGAAGTAAAGGTTACCGACGCGAGAACTATTGTTATCACTCCCTGGGATGCAACTACACTCAAAAACATGGAGAAGGCTATTCTTGCCTCCGATCTTGGTATCACTCCCGTAAATGACGGTAAGATGCTCCGCATCACATTCCCCCAGCTTACCGAGGAGCGCCGTAAAGAGCTTACCAAAAAGGTAGCAAAGATGGGCGATGACGCAAAGGTTGCAGTCAGAAACATCCGCCGTGAGGCAAATGATGCTGCGAAAAAGATGAAGAAAGACGGAGAGATGACCGAGGACGAACTCAAGGCTTCGGATAAGTCTGTACAAGACCTCACCGATAAGTACGTCGCTAGCATTGATGAGATCACTGCACGCAAAAATAAGGAGCTTATGGAAATATAAGTGCCGAAAGTGGAGATGCCGTGCAAATGCGGCATCTCTTTTATTATAACGACAGAAATATCGACAAGTGAGGAAGTCTTTGCCTTGCAAAGACTTGGTAATTAATATGTTTTCTCATGATCTTGAGAGCGGGAAAAAGAAGCTCTCGCATATTGCGTTTATCATGGACGGTAACGGCCGTTGGGCAAAAAAACGTGGGCTTCCTCGTGAGATGGGGCACACCGAAGGTGCAAAAACTTTCAGCCGTATCTCGGAATACTGCTTCAGCGGCGGAATCGACGCTGTAACCATTTATGCTTTTTCAACCGAAAATTGGAATCGTCCAAAGCATGAAGTAAATGCTATAATGACTCTTCTTGCGTCTTACTTAAAGCTCGGACTCAAAGAAATGACCGAAAAGAATGTGCGAGTTACTTTTCTTGGCGACAAAGCGCCGTTTTCTTCAGATACACGTGAGCTTATGGAGCGTCTTGAAAAGGATTCTGCCGGAAATAAATACCGTCTCAATGTTGCAGTGAACTACGGCGGACGAGCAGAGATAGTGAGTGCTGTCAATCGCCTTGCTGCGGCAGGTGTAACCGAATTTACCGAGGAGCTTATCGCAAGCGAGCTTTATACAAAGGGGCAAAACGACCCTGATCTCATTGTGCGTTCGGCCGGTGAAGTGAGGCTTTCAAACTTTTTAACATGGCAGTCAGTTTATTCGGAATTTTATTTTTCCGAAACACTTTGGCCGGATTTTTCCGAAGAGGATGTAGATGCTGCCGTTGACGCTTATTACAGACGCACGCGCCGTTTTGGCGGTGTTGTCTGATTTCGCATATTATTTTTAGAATTGTCCGAAGGGAGAATTGATATGAAGCAGCGTATAATTACGTCAATTGTAGGTATACCTCTTGTTATAGTGGTGCTGCTGTTTTCCGATACGCTTGTGATGCCGTTTGCGCTTGCTGTTTTTTGCGCTGTAGGTGAATTTGAAATGCTTGGATGCATTGGACAAAGAAAGCGGCTTGAGGTAGCAATCCCGTCAATCGCTTTTGCGGCGATCGTCCCATTTGCCACTCGTTATATTGTGTTTTTCTCCGAAAGAAATTCCTATTTCTTAGCTGTCTTTGGAGTTACAGCGTTTATCTATATGTTCTATCTTATGTCGCTTGCTGTTGTGTCAAAAGGTGCAAAGACTATCGGAGACATGACGTTGACTGCTTCCACCGCAATGTACATTACAGTTGGATTTTCGAGCATGGTTATGCTCCGTGATATGAAGTATAATGATAATGATTTTGGATTCTATCTGTTTATACTCATATTTGTTGGCGCTTGGATACCGGATATAGCCGGATACTTCTGCGGCAGAGTCTTCGGAAAGCATAAGCTTATACCTGATGTAAGCCCGAAAAAGACCGTTGAAGGCGCCATCGGCGGTGTGCTGTTTGGAGCAATAGGATTTGTTGTTTTCGGCATTATCATAGATGCGCTCGGGATTGGCGAGCCGAAATATTTATCGCTGGCAATTACCGGACTTGCTGTGGCTATAGTTTCAATCTTCGGCGACCTTGTGGCATCTTTGATTAAACGTCAGTACGGTATCAAGGACTATGGAAAGCTCTTTCCGGGACATGGCGGCGTTATGGACAGATTTGACTCTATAATTGCAATCGCCCCCTTTTTACTTATGATATGTTCACACCCCGATATATTCAAGCTTTTTGGGTGATTGAGGTAATATAATGATTGATAAAACCATTGTAATTCTTGGCTCGACCGGTTCGGTGGGACAGCAGACTGTCGATGTTGCTCTCGACCTCGGAGCAGATGTGGCAGTGCTTGCCGCCTCTCGTGATTATAAAAAAATGGAAGCACAGGCGCGGCAATTAAAGCCGCGACTTTGCGTAATGGAGAATGAGGCGGCAGCACGTGAGCTTAAGCTTTTGCTTGCTGACACGAACATTCGGGTGGACGGCGGTCATTCTGCCGTTCTTGAGGCGGCGTCTCATCCCGATGCTGATGTAGTGTTCAATTCAGTCGGCGGAAGTGACGGACTTGAGCCTACCATGGCAGCACTTGACGCCAAGAAAACCCTTGCACTCGCTAACAAGGAAAGTATTGTTATGGCAGGCGATATTGTCATGAGCAAGGCGCATGCTTCCAATACACGCATAATTCCCGTTGACAGCGAGCATTCCGCTATATTCCAGTGCCTTGAGGCGTGTGGCGGAAATGATATCGGCAGAATACTGCTTACGGCATCCGGTGGACCGTTTTTTGGCACGACAAAGGATGAAATGAGTGAAATCACCCCCGAACGTGCGCTTGCTCATCCCACGTGGAAGATGGGCGCGAAGATAACCATTGATTCCGCGACACTCATGAACAAGGGGTTTGAGGTAATAGAAGCCGTTCATCTGTTTGGTGTTAAGCCTGAGCAGGTCGAGGTGCTAATTCACCGTGAGAGTATAATACATTCCATGGTAGAATATAATGATAATGCCATTCTTGCACAGCTTTCTCTGCCTGATATGCGCCTTTGTGCGCAGTATGCTCTCACTTATCCCGAGCGCGTGCCCGGAATAATGGGGCGGCTTGATTTGACAACACTCGGCAAGCTGACTTTCTATAAACCCGATTTTGATAATTTCCCGTTGCTTCGCTTGGCGTATGATTCGATTAAAGCCGGCGGAGTCATTCCTGCGGCGCTTGTAGCGGCGGATGAGGTAGCGGTTGAAGCGTTTATGCAGAAAAAGCTTGGGTTTATATCAATATATGACGTTGTAAGCGAAACAATAAACCGTATAAACAATATTAAGTCACCGTCACTTGATGATATTTCAAATGCGGCTCATGAAGCAAAAAGAATTGCAGGCGAGCTTATATACAATCGCTGACCGCTCTGTGTTAAACTCCTATTCTATAAAATGAGAGGTTATACATGAACATTTGGCACATCATCCTCACAATACTCATGATATCCGTGCTTGCGCTCCTTCACGAGCTTGGGCATTTTATTGCCGCACGCACATTCGGAGTTACTGTAAACGAATTTGCGATAGGTATGGGACCGAAGATAATATCCCATAAATCTAAGACGACGGATATAGTCTGTTCATTGCGACTTTTTCCAATTGGCGGCTTTGTTTCAATGGCAGGCGAGGATGATTACAGCGATGACGAGAACGCATTCCACCGCAAACCTGTATGGCAGAGAATGATAATTACCGTTGCCGGCTCGTTCATGAACATACTGACCGGTATAATTCTTATGGCGGTTATTGTTAGCACATCCTCTTCACTTGCGGGGACGACCATAGTGAAATTTCACGAAGATACCGCACTCAGCCATCAGTCAGGACTGATGACCGGCGATGAAATCATACGAGTAGACGGCGCATGCGTACATGTGGCGGAGGAGCTGTCCTATGAGATTATGCACAATGCGATTGAGCCTATTGATATCGTTGTCAGACGCAACGGTGAGATTGTAACTGTTGAGGACGTAACTTTCCCAACAACTACCATAGAGGGTGTTCTTTTTGGTTTGCCGGATTTTTACGTTGAAGCAGACTCAAAGAATTTTGTAGGGATTGTGAAGCATACATTCTACCGTTCAATATCTACCGTAAAAATGATTTGGGAATCGCTTGTTGACCTCATAACCGGACGTTACGGTATCGGTGCGGTCTCGGGGCCGGTTGGCGTTGCTACCGCAGTCAGCGACGCGGCAAAGAGTGGAATTAACAGTGTGGTAAATCTCGTTGTAATTATAGCCATGAACCTCGGCGTCTTTAATCTTCTTCCGCTTCCGGCGCTTGACGGTGGGCGACTGCTTTTCCAGGTGATTGAGCTTGTTCGCCGTAAGCCGTTGAAGCCTGAATTTGAGGGATACGTCCACTTTGTAGGAATTGTTATCCTCATGGCGCTGATGGTTGCTATTACATTTAAGGATATTATCAAGATATTTGCGTGATAACTTATCAAAAAGGACAGATGATGATGAAAAAGACAAAATCCGTATCAGTCGGTAACATTAAAATCGGTGGCAGTGCTCCGATAAGCGTGCAGTCGATGCTTTCTGTTGATTCGCATGATTTTGACGCGGTATACGCTCAGACAAAGGCGCTTCAGGATGCCGGATGCGATATCGTGCGCCTTGCTGTACCGGATACCTCTGCCGTTGACAGTGTTCGCAAGCTTAAGCAGTCGGATATATCTGTTCCGATTGTGGCGGACATTCATTTTGATTATAAAATTGCCCTTGCATGCTGTGCGGCAGGGGTTGATAAAATACGCATAAACCCCGGCAATATCGGCTCAAAGGATAAGGTTGCCGAGGTAGTTACGGCATGTCGTGACGGCGGTATACCGATTCGCATCGGCGTAAACGGTGGCTCGCTTAAAAAGGATATCCTCGAAAAATACGGTGCACCAACCGCAGAGGCTCTCGCCGAGAGTGCTATGGAGCATGTCCGTATACTCGAAGAACTCAACTTTGAAGATATAGTTATCTCTATAAAGTCATCAGACGTGCGCACCATGATCGGTGCGAACAGACTGCTCCGTGAGATGCGCGACTATCCGCTACATATTGGTGTTACGGAAGCCGGCTCTGCGCATATGGGAACTATCAAATCCGCAGTGGGCATCGGATCGCTCCTCTGTGACGGTATCGGCGATACTATCCGTGTTTCGCTTACT
>JAZRAB010000107.1:0-4431 GCA_045634345.1 Candidatus Flemingiibacterium sp.
GAGCCCTCGTAATATCGGCAGGCGGTGCAACGCACCGCAAGGAGCATCAATGCTCGGAGCAGTAAACTGCCCCGCGCGACAGCGCGATAAACTCAAATTTGAAAGGATAACAACATGGCATCTGTATATGGCACAAAATTAAAGCTTTCCGTGTTCGGAGAATCGCATGGCGATGCCATAGGCGTGGTCATCGACGGATTCCCGGCAGGCTTAAAAATAAATTTTGATGAAATTTCGGCCTTTATGAAACGCCGTGCGCCCGGCGGAAGCTTTTCCACAAAGCGTAAGGAACCCGACATCCCCCGTATCGTCAGCGGTGTGTCGGACGGCTATACTAACGGCTTCCCTATCTGTGCCGTTATCGAAAATACCAATCAGCATTCGGCGGCATATCAGGATAAGATGACAGTCCCCCGCCCTAGCCACGCGGATTTTGCCGCCGCACTCAAGTACGGCGATCATACCGAGCTTCATGGCGGTGGACATTTCTCGGGCAGACTCACCGCTCCGCTTGTTTTCGCCGGTGCTCTCTGTATGCAGTACCTTGCACGAAGCGGCGTTGAGATCGCCGCACACATAAAGCAAATTGCCGATGTCACAGACCGTGCATTTGATATGAATGTCACTGCGCAGGCTCTGCGTGGACTAAAATCTCGAAGCTTCCCTGCGCTTGATGAATCTGCAGCTTCCGCATTTGCTGACGTAATCAACGCCGCACAGAAAAGCGGTGATTCCATCGGTGCAAAGCTTGAATGTGCCGCAGTCGGATTACCTGTCGCACTTGGTGAGCATATGTTCGAGAGCGTTGAAGCGGAGATATCACAGCTGATGTTTGCGATTCCTGCGGTTAAGGGTATTGAATTTGGCGCAGGCTTTGATTTCTGCCGTATGTACGGCTCCAAGGCAAACGATGCTTATACATATGAGGACGGCAAAATCGTCACAAAAACCAACAACTGCGGCGGTATTGTCGGCGGCATGACCACAGGCATGCCCTTGATATTCTCCGTGGCAATAAAACCCACACCGTCTATATTCACCGAACAGGATTCGGTCGATATGTCAAGCGGTAAAAACACCAAGCTTACAATAAACGGCAGACACGACCCATGCATCGCGGTACGTGCAGTGCCGGTGATTGAAGCCGGATGTGCTATAGCACTTACTCAACTAATGCTTAAATCGGAGGGGAGGAAGCTTTAATGGCTGACACCAGAGGAACTATCAACTCGATAATAAGCGACAATCTTACTCTTCTCGCTTTGGAAGGAACATCAGTTGAGGAACGGAGAGTGGCACAGCTTCGTGAACGTGCGCTCCTTATCTCGCGCGGCGATTCCCTGCTTGATTCGGACAGCCGCGCAGATGAATTTGACGCGATTTTTTCAGATGACACTGATTTCGACAGCATCCCTGAAACCGCGGCATACGTCGAGCAAAAGAAGCGTACACAGCTCTTTTCCGATAAGCTGACCGTCTGCAAATTTCTCACCGATATATACCGCGAACGCCGCATTAATATTTTAGAACGCTTGCTTGGAAATGAGCCGTCTCCTACTTCGGTTAAAATTGCCTACTTCCGTAACGCATATGCAGATGCGGCATTCCGCATATTCGCCGAAGCGCTCGATAATCCTGCGGCTGTATATGCCTCGGACTTCACAGCAGTCTGCGAGGAGGTATATTACGGTCGCGCAGACATGTGTATGCTTCCGCTTGATTCTTCACGTGATGCAAAGCTGATAAGCTTCTACCGTCTTATTGATAAATACGAGCTTTCCCCTATATTTTCATGCGATGTCACTACTCCCGACGGAAGTGTTACCACAAGATATGCTCTTCTCAAAAAATCGATGGCACTTCCTACCGGAAAGCTCCGCGAAAAATGTGACAGCTGTTTTTTTGAATTTAGTCTCATTCCCGACAACGGAATGGCTCTTTCCGATGTGCTCGAGGCGGCGAGCGAGTGCGGACTCACGCTCTACAAAGTCGATTCTATACCGCTGACCTATAACGAAAGTGAATTTGCATGTGACATAATACTTAAGGTGGGAAGCGATGAAGGGCTTGCTGCGTTCGTGCTCTTTTTGTCCCTCGCCGTACCTCAGTATGAGCCGCTCGGAATTTATCCGCACATAAGTAAAAAAGTATAATTTCTATGTATAACATTTAAAAGTTTAATCAAAAATAATTTGAAAGGATACTGCATATAAATGAAAAAGACTATTTCTTTCACAACGCAGGGCACCTGCTCCCGTCAAATTGATATTGTATGCGACAACGATACGGTTGAAAGCGTTCAATTTATCGGAGGCTGCTCCGGCAATACCCAAGGCGTTGCCGCGCTCGTTACAGGCATGAAGATTGATGATGCAATCGAGCGTCTGAAGGGTATCAGATGCGGCTTTAAGCCTACTTCCTGCCCCGATCAGCTTGCTCGTGCACTTGAAAAGATAAAATCTCAAGACTGATTTTTTGCTGAGACAACAATAAGATAGTCGCTCATCTTTTGACAAATTGAAATTTTGAGGAGAAAACGATGACAACATATCAGGAGAATTACAACCGCTGGCTCGCCAGTGACAAAGTAGACGAAGCAACAAAAAATGAGCTTCGTGCCATCAAAGACGACGATGAGGAGATAAAGCTTCGTTTTATCAAGTCGCTCGAATTTGGAACTGCCGGTCTTCGCGGCACTATGGTTGCAGGCACCAACGCCATGAATGTATATACCGTCGCACACGCAACGCAGGGACTTGCCGACCTTATCAACAAAGAAGGCAAGGCTGACCGAGGCGTTGCGGTCGCCTTCGATTCGCGCAACAACTCCGAGATGTTTGCTCACTGCGCGGCAAGTGTACTCGCGGCTAACGGTATCAAAGTAAAAATATTCGACAGCCTGCGTCCTACTCCCGTACTCTCGTTTGCGGTGCGTGAGCTTAATGCAATTGCAGGAATAAATATCACTGCTTCCCACAATCCAAAGCAGTACAACGGCTACAAGGCGTACTGGGAGGACGGCGCACAGCTTCCGCCCGATCATGCGGCAACAGTATCAAAATTCATCGCGGCGGCTGATATTTTCGATGATGTAAAAACGATGGATTTTGACAAAGCGGTGGCTGACGGTATCATCGAATACATTCCTGCATCGCTTGATGAAGCCTATATGCAGAAGGTCATCGCCGAGGCTGTCAATCCCGACATTATACGCAAAGTCGCAGACGAACTTGAGATCGTATATACTCCACTTCATGGTGCAGGATACAAGATCATCCCCGAGGTTCTCCGCCGTGTGGGACTGAAGCACATTGATGTTGTTGACGAGCAGATGATACTCGACGGCAACTTTCCAACCGTGGCTTACCCTAATCCCGAGGTTCCGGATGTATTCGAGCTTGGCATCAAGCTCGCCGAGCGCGTACACAGCGATCTCATTATCGCAACCGATCCCGACGCTGACCGCGTTGGTATAATGTCGCGCGATAAATCGGGGAAGTTCGTGCGTCTAACGGGCAATCAGGTCGGCGCGCTCCTGCTTGACTACATTATCACCGCATACGAGGAGACCGGCATGCCGGAAAATCCTTATGCTATCAAGACTATCGTCTCGACTGAGATGGTTACAAAGATATGTGCTGATCACAACATACGCCTGCATAATGTGCTCACCGGATTCAAATTTATCGGCGAGGTCATCAAGCAGTATGAGACTACCGGTCATGACAACTACATCTTCGGCTTTGAGGAGAGCTACGGCTATCTTAAGGGCACATATGCGCGTGATAAGGACGCCGTTGTTGCGACCATGCTTCTCTGCGAAATGGCGGCATACTACAGCACAAAGGGTATGACACTCTGCGACGCAATGCAGGGATTGTACGATCGTTACGGTTACTATGACGAGGGTGCCGCTAACATCTATATGGAAGGTCTCGACGGACTTGAGCGTATGAAGCAGCTGATGGACCGTCTGCGTAATGATCCCCCGGCAGAGCTTGCCGGCTTCAGGATCATCGAGCGCCGCGATTATCTTACCGATACAGTGCTCGATATTGAAACCGGAAAGGTAACATCGACCGGTCTGCCTTCCTCAAATGTGCTTTATTTCATCACCGAGCCGGGAGACGTGATTGTTATCCGACCGTCAGGCACAGAGCCTAAAATAAAAATCTATATACTCGCTCATGACAAAACACTTGATGCAGTACGCGCGAAGATCGCCGCATACAGCAAAGTAACGGATACATGGGTTAAATAATATGTCGGCTGTCTGCGACAAATGCAGACAGCCGAATTTTTATGCTGTGTAAATTATTGTTTATCGGGGAGTTTGATGTTTCGATTATCGCAGCTTCCACGCGGCGCTATGCGCCGCCTGCCGTATTTGCAGGGGGCTGCTTTGCTCTCAAACGCCGATGCAATCCGCCC
>JAZRAB010000108.1:0-3552 GCA_045634345.1 Candidatus Flemingiibacterium sp.
TGAATCCGACCACCGCCGCCCAGAACTTACGGGATGTGAGTTTTCTCTTCCAATCAATACTTTTCATATGTACCTCTTTCTTCGGCTGATGCCGATTTTTTATTTTTATTCTCCTCGCGCTTTATGAGCGCGCAAAGAATCAGTTCAACACTTGCCGCCGCTCCGCCGACTGTGTAAGCGGCAGTGAAGTCGCCGCCGCTTACCGTCTGCATGATTACAACGAACGGCAGGAATACCGCCTCGTATATGAGGACGGATATCAGGATGCGTTTGAGGAATCTCATTTTTCCGTTGTCCCGAGTACGCCGCGCGCCGCTCTATCTTCCGCGCGCTTGTTCATCCACATGAGGGCTTCCTCTATGTGAGTAATGGCACAAGCATTTTCGCGTGTAGCATATTCCCCAGCCTGAAACGCTTTAAGGCGGTCACGAACGATTTCAAGCAAATCGGAATCGAGTGTACCGTGTTCCGACGTGTCCAAGCTCCGAGGACCATTCTGAAAGCGTACCACGCATACAGCGGCAGCCGGTACACAATCGGGAGCATCCTCTATGATATCCATACACGGTTCGTCGTGAGGGACAACAAAGTATCTGTGATATCCTCCACCGGGACCTTTGATATCGGTTCTGTAGACGTCGTTAAGATTGTTGTGTTTTTGAATGGTGTCAAGTTTTTTAAGCATTTTAATTTCTCCTTTTTATTATGTTATTTTATACAATTCCCCCGAGCTTGCAGAGAAGCTCCGGCAAGAACTCAACCTTGTTTGCATTCTTGCGCCAATAGTCGGGCGTGTTGATGATGCCCGCCTTGACAAGCCTATCAATGGCGATATCAACATCCGCACACATTGTGCCGCCCGATTTTCTCAACGGATAGTCCGCCGCGCGGATGAGAAGCAGAGGAAGGTACTCGACATCATTCACATGCTTGTACCAATAATCAGGCGAGTTTATTACGCCCTCTCTTGCGAGTGCATCAATAGCAACCCTCGCGCCGTCGTATGTACCGAGCTTGTTACTGATACCGAGATACTTTGCCGCATCTCGCTGTTCTGTGCCGTACCGCACTTCAAAATGCAGGTGCGGTCCCGTAGTTTGTCCGGTCTTACCCTCGATTCCGATAACGTCACCGGCTTTGACAGTCTGCCCGACTTTAACAAGACGTTCGGAGAGATGACAGTAATATATAGTAAAGCCGTCCTTGCCGGTGATGGCGATATACTCGCCCCATTCCCATGTAGCGTTTGACTTGTCTTTTACAATGCGACTGCGTACCACCTTGCCATCTGCAACAGCCACGACCTCACGCGAACCAACGCCCACGAGATCAACACCGCCGTGGAAGTGCCGCCACCCCTTAATAGGGTGTGTGCGATAGCCATATAACGATGTTACACGGCATTTTTGCGATTTGTAGGGTAACATATTTATTCCTCCTCTGTATCAAGCGGAAGCTTGTCTATTGCCGCCATGAGAAGATCTGCATCGCCGTTTCCGCCGAGTCCGTTATGATAAAGATCGTGCCACTTGTGCATCATCTTTCTATCTTCCCATGTTATTTTTTCGTGACGTACAAATTCCGTGCCTTGCCAACGAATGATAAACAGCATCAAATACCGAAGTGCTGTTGTCTGCGCCCAGCATTTATGCTCTTGCTTGTCAGTTTTGGCATCGGCACGTTTGAGCTTATACAAGATGATACTCATCACCCCTGTGGCTATTGCCGCGCCGACACTGCCTGACAGTATCGCTATAGCTAACTCTGACATTTTTATTTATCCCCCCCTGCACGTGTAAATACGTACATATATTGTTTACATTTGAATTTCTCAAAATCTCTTGACATACGTATTTATACGTGTTATAATATATACAAGAGGTGATGAGACGATGAAATACAGTGAGCTGAAAAAGCTCTTAAAAAAGTACGGATGCAAGCTCGTCCGCGAGGGCAAACGCCATGAACTGTGGTACAGTCCGATAACAGGCGAGACATTCCCGGTCGGTAGGCACAACACCGAGGATGTAAAATCCGGCACAGCTAAATCCATCCTACGAGCGGCGGGGATTGAATAAATCCCCAGCCTTATCCGTAAAATATATACTGCAAGAAAGAAGAGGTACTAATAATGGCAAAATACGTATATCCTGCAATATTCACCCCAACAGATGAAGGTGGTTATCTTGTAAACTTCCCGGACTTAAAGAACTGCTTTACAGACGGCGATACTCTCGCTGAAGCTATCGAAAACGCAGAAGATGTTCTCGCCCTCACTATGTATGATCTCGAAGAGAAAGGAACACCGGCAGTAATGTCAGCGCCGCTTAATGGTATATCAGTTCCGGAGAACGGCTTTTCATCTCTTATTTGCTGTGATACCATGGAATACCGCCGTATATACGAAAGCAAAGCTATCAAAAAAACGTTGACAATTCCTGCGTGGCTCAACGCATCTGCAGAACGCGCAGGTATAAACTTCTCGCAAACTCTGCAGGAAGCTCTTACCGCAAAGCTCGGTCTATAAATTGCGCCTTATGCCGTCGCCTTATTAGGCGGCGGGTTTTTCTTTATCATTCCTCATACACAACACCGTACAAATCAAACAGAGCCTTGACCGTCTCATCCTTGACGAGCTTCTTTCTCTGACCTTGATTTAACGTGTCATATACCGTCTGTAAAGCATCGCGCGTGGTATTCTTTGCGGCTTCGACCGCTTCTGTTAGCTGTTCCTTTTTCATATCTTCACTCCAAACTCGGACAATGCCGCTTTATAGTCCTCCTCGGTTGCTTGTTCCTCGGATAGATCGTCGGGAATACTCACCGCCACGATCTGCTTGTATTCCTCCTCGGTTATTTCGTGAAATGCTGAAGCATCTACGCCGTCGCCAAGGAATATCGTTGTACCGTATACAGCTCCATCGGTGAGCACATGCCCCTCCGATGCCGTTATTGCTTGTCTCATAGTCTTACCCCTTTCTTACGCGAGCGATATAGTCCAATTTGATTTGGTTGCAATCATCGCCGCCCATTCGGTTGAGCTTACGCCGTCATTTGCACCTGCCTGCGTTTCAAACGCCGCGTTTACGGCGGTTTCCGAGAGTGTGATGGATTTACCGCTCACGCTCGATGACAGTACACCTATGATACTCTCGATGCTTGCGCGTGACAGCTTGGTTGATGAGTAAAAATTGATACTGTTACCGATTTCGCCCTCGAAGGTTATATTCTCTAATGCTCTGCAACCTGAAAAAGCAGAATCCCAAACTATGCCGCTTTTAGAAATAATCTTATTGACTGTTACCAAATTGCTGCAGCCGTTGAACAACATCGTAGCGTTAGTAAATGTCGAGTGCGAGAAATCAAGGGGTACTATTGTATCGGTAAGCCATGTTGCAGCTTGGAACATAGCTCCGGCAGTATATGTGGGATAGAATCTATATTTGGGCTTATATAAATCCATGCTCCAATTGTTACCGCCATAAAATAGATACGCACAAGTCTGCGTGCCGCCGTTGTTTTGAAAATCATCCCAAAAACGGTCATACTCGG
>JAZRAB010000109.1:0-9724 GCA_045634345.1 Candidatus Flemingiibacterium sp.
ATAGCAATATCAAGCGACGCAGTTTCCTGCGCAATCAAAAGCACAGCTTCCTCTGCCCCGTCAAGAAGCGGTTTATGCAAAAACAGATCACCGCATGAAGCCCCTGTTACGCATAGTTCGGGAAATACAATCAGCTTTACACCGAGCTCACTTGCCGTCATGCAGGCATTTATTATTTCACCGGCATTAGCAATTGTGTCTGCAACGCTCACTCTCGGTGATGCGGCGGCAACCTTTATAAATCCATGTTTCATATTAATCACCGTGTCTTTGCAAGGCAAAGACCTCCTCGTAAAGTTATAATAGAAAAGCCGCGGAAACTTCCGCGGCTCTCTCGTTTATCAGTTACCGCGAGCGGTATTGATATTCTTTATATGATCTGCTTCGGTCGTTGCAAAGAGCATGCGCCCGACAGAATCAGACACAAAATAGAAGTAGTTGCTCTCATTAGGATAGAGCGCATATTTTATCGAGTTAAGACTGGGATTAGCAATCGGGCCGGGCGGTAAGCCCTTGTTTGTATAGGTGTTGTAGGGTGTCTCGTACTTTGTATCATCACCGGACATATTATCGGGACGTCCACCAAGATCATGCTGCATCGCGTACATAATTGTCGCGTCAGAGTTGAGATATGGGAATGATGCGGAGTATTTAAGTCGGTTATGGAATACCGACGAGACATAACCAAGCTCATCCGCAAAACGAGTCTCCTTCTCTATCATTGACGCTAATATTATCGCCTCATCAACAGAAATTTTTAGATCTATGCAGCGATCGTAATATTCGTCCACGAACTTGCGCTCAAAGTTATCAAGTAGCTTTGTAAGCACCGCTACCTCGGTGGAATCCTGATAGAAATTATACGTATCGGGGAACAAATACCCCTCAAGACGGTATATTCTGTCAGCGCTTACTTCAAGCCCTTCAAGGAAGCGATAATCAAAATCATAGTTCTGTATCGCATCAACAAAGCCCTCTCGTGTGCCTATACCGTTATCGACAAATTTATCAATAATCTCATCAACCGTGTATCCCTCGGGTATTGTTATACGGACTTCCGTTCGCCTTGTGCTTTCTTTAAAGGATGCACGCAGATAGTCATAGTTCAGAGATGTGGAAACCTCATAAGTTCCCGGAATAAATTCCGCTCCGGAATCTTTAAGCTTGCTCCAGAAGTTGAATGCCCACTTGTATTTTATAGCACCGGCATCATAGAGCGCATCCGAAACGTCCTCGATTGATGCGTACTCCGGAATCGTCACCGTTACCATTTTCTCATCAACCACAAACTTGAAAACATCATTGCCGGTATTTATAATGAATACCGATATACCCACAGCAATTGCAATTACCGCAACAATATATATCATCGCCTTGACAAGACTCATCACAGCGCTGGTAGCGGAATCAACAAATGCACTGTCACGCTTGGCTAAATAGGATTTTCGCGTCCACGTGCGCTCATCTATCTCAAAATCATCGTTTTCTGTGCGTTTTTTTGCCTGGGGCTTGAGCACAGGAAGATTCGGCTGGGGTGCTCCAACACGTCCGCTTTGTAAAACGGAGCTGGCTGGGATCTGTCCGTTTGTATTTACCGCCCTCTGCGGTGGAATATGCACCGGGCGCTGTGTCTGAACATTGTTCTGCGTAGATTTCGGCTGGGCAGATGACTGCGGTGCACGAGTCTGCGGAGCAATCGGTCTCTTTTGCGGCTGCTGACTTTGTTGTACATTCGAACGCTGCTGTGCAGGATGCGGCACTGATGGCTGTATAGGTTTTTGAGACTGAACAGGCATTTGCGGTTTTACAGCAGATGTTCCCTGCGCTTGTCGGGTTGACTGCTCCGCTTTCTGCTGGCGAATCATTTGCTGTCGTTTCTGTGCCTGCTGCATTGGTGTAAGCGTCTGCGAAGGTACCGGCTTCTGCGGCTGTACGCTTGCAGCAGGACGCTGCGGAGTTTGAGACTTCAGCGGACGAATGACAGCACCGCCTTGCAATTTAGCCGTATTCTGCATATCGGCTGACGGCTTTTGCTGTGCAGATGAAGATACCTGCTGACGGCGAAAAACTATTGTCTCATCGCCGAATCCGCCGTTTTGAGCGTTTATGCGTTTATCTTTATTTTCTTCCATATTATGAAGTTCCTTTCAAGGGAATCGTGTGTACGATATTATAACATGCCGAATTGTATTGCGGAAACCACAAAAACAAGTATCGCAACCAAAAACGGCGGTGCAAGAAGCGCTTCGGAGAATTTTTTTAAACTGAATTTCGGACAAGCTTCAGCATATTCTGCCTTTTTGCCTGCAAGCGCATATCCGTAATAAATACGCTCGAACTCTCCAAGCAGTATAAGAAGACATATAAGAAACAGACTTACAAGCGCAAATATGAGAAATCCTGTGCTCTGCGGTTTGGTGATAACAGTATGTACTGTATCAGCCGCGGCAAGATTAAATAGACTGTATATAAAATGGCAAAACATTGAAGCGAATACCGAACGAGTCATATACATTACAAGAGCGAAGATAATTCCGGCGAAAAAATACACCGGGAACGCTGCGAATTTAATGCCGAACATACCGTAGAGCGCAGACGAAGCTATAAGTGCAGTGACTACACCGCTCGATTCATATTCGGCGCAAAGTATCGAACGGAACAATATCTCCTCGCATATGGTCGGTACTACAGCGAAGGTAATAAGCATATACAATACGCCCGGATCTGTTCCGTTGAGATAATAGGAATAAACAGAATAATCCGCTCCGGATACCCCCAGATGATAAAGCGCAAGCTTAAGGAGCGTATCCCCCAAAATAAGAGTAACCGACGCAAGGAGTGTAACAAGCATTTTTTCGATGCCGAATGGCGCAAAACGAAGTTTTTTTACAAATCCTTCGCCCTTCAGTTTAGTGTAAAAAGCACTTGGAACCAAAAGAATAATAAGCTGCAGCACTATTACCGCAAGACAAATGTTTTCCTGATACGCGAGCGCTTCAAGATCAATATACCGAGACGCAGCAAGCAGCAGGATAACCAAAATTAATAAAAGCGGCGCCATAAAGGTAGATTTAAATTTCATTGTTTTCTCCGAATTATTATTTTCCGTCAACGACGCGAATCCCCTTCTCTGTAGCAATAAAATCAACCGAGAGATCAAAGCGTCCGCGCGGCAGTGAATCGATTATATAGTCGCTGTAGATCATACCGACCTTTGAACCGATGTATGAGCTTAAATAGCGATCATAATATCCCTTACCGTACCCGAGACGGAAGCCACGCTTATCATATACAAGGGCGGGAACGATACAAGCGGACGGAGCCGTTGAATCGCGGTCATACACGGGAAGATTCGCGGTTGGCTCAAGAAGTCCGTATGTGCCCTTTTTTAATTGGTCGAGTGAGGTAATATAGTGGTATTCCATATCGTGAGTTTCCGGTATACACCGCGGGAACGCGACCTTTTTCCCATCGGCAAGCGCCCTTTCGGCGATTGGGAATACATTTACTTCATCAGATTTAGGAGCATACATGAGCAGTACAGAGGCATATCTATAGGTCGCCAGTGAAGTGAAGATGCTACAGATTTTTTCATCCATGCCTATCTTTACATCCGGTGGTATAGCGGATCGAAGTGCCTTGTACTTTTCGCGTATATCATTTTTTCTTTTTCTGATCTCGTACATTTGCGCCCTCGCAATCAAGCCTGAACAGCCGCACGAAGCTGGCATGCCATATCGTCCGAGACCAACGCGCTCACAAGCGCAAGAGCAAACTCAAGAGCAACGCCCATTCCCTTGCCCGTGATGTATTTGCCGTCAGTAACAACGGGTTTTTCCGATATCTTTGCGCCATGAAGCTTGTCTTCAAATCCGGGATAGCATATAGCCTCCTTGCCGACAAGAAGATCACGCTCACCGAGAATCAGCGGTGCGGCGCAGATAGCGGCGAGGTACTTATCGTTATCCACAGCATAGGTAATAAAACGGTTTACAACCTCATCAGCCTGAAGATTGAGACTTCCCGGCATGCCCCCCGGAAGGATGATCATGTCAGCAGGATTCTTGGCAAGCATTTTTTCAGCCTCGTAGGTAGTGATATCGGCAATCACCTCAATACCGTGTGAGCCGCGGATAACCTTACCGCCGACACCGACAGTAGAAACCTTAACGCCTGCACGTCTGAGTAGATCAAGCGGACAAAGCGCCTCGACTTCTTCAAATCCCTCAGCAAGAAACATATAAACCATTTTGTACCTCCAAAATCAATATAATTACTCAACACCCGATGATACGACCGGATGTATGTTTAAAAAGCTTACAGTATTATTCCCGTTTTCTTCACAACAGCATCGACAATATCCTTGAAAATATCAGCTCTCGGACGGATACCGTCAGCATTGTAACATTTGATCTTCGTCCAACCGAGCTTATCCGATGCAAACTGTGCCGCCTCATAGCTGCGGCGCATAAAGTCCGCATCCTTTTCGTGAATATCCTTTTTTCGTCCCGTCTTATCGGAGCGACTGTTTACAAGCGCCGCCGAATGTTCGGGAAGAAGTTCAAGATAAATGACAAGATCGGGAGTCGGAAGACCGAGCTTTATAAACTCAAAATCCCACAACCAATCAAGGAATGTATCCCAATCTTCACGGGGCATTTTTGAAAGCTGATGGACCGCATTCGCCGATGTATACCGGTTGGCAACTATTATTTTATCAAGCGAATCGTAATCGCGCTTCCAATCGCTCTTGTACGATGCATAGCGATCGCACGCAAAAAACGTAGAAGCGGCGTATGCGTTAGTATCGGACGGACGGTTTCCAAGCTTACCGTCAAGATACATCCGTACAAGCGCCGACGATTCGGATTCATACATGGGAAAGCTAAGATATCTGACAGAGTAGTCGTTGATTTTTAATGTGCTTACGAGCATATTCGACTGAGTTTCTTTGCCGGAGCCGTCAAGCCCGTCGATTGCAATAAATGTGGACATTTATGATTTCCTTTCCTCGGATTTGACGAAGAACAAAAGCATTTGTTCCCGAGTAATATATAATTTCAAAAGATTCTACAAAATTTATTCTCCGCGGCGAAGCTCCATTTCCATATATTCCTGCTTCGATATAAGCACCTCGCGCGGCTTTTGTCCCTGCGGCGGGCTGACAATTCCCATCTGCTCCATCGCATCAATGAGCTTTGCCGCACGTCCGTATCCAAGCTGGAGACGGCGCTGTATAAGCGAGGTCGATATCTTGCCCGACTCCACGGCAAGCTGAATTGCCGGCTTGAGCATAGGATCGCCGTCATTGGCTTCCTCATCACCGTCACCGAGAACAGTAGATTTCTTATTGCCGCAAAGCTGTGCTTCACGCTCAATAGTATCCATAACCGACTGGTCGTATTCTTTGGTGCCGTAATTATTCTTGATGAACGCCGTAACCTCTTCGACCTCATCATCCGAGACAAAGCAGCCCTGAACACGCATAGGCTTCAAGCTTCCGATAGGCGCATAGAGCATGTCGCCTCGTCCAATAAGCTTTTCTGCGCCGACAGTATCAATTATAGTACGCGAGTCAACCTGATTTGCGGTGGTGAAAGCAATTCTCGACGGTACATTCGCCTTGATAAGACCAGTAACTACATCGACCGAGGGACGCTGTGTACCGATAACAAGATGCATACCTGCGGCACGAGCCTTCTGCGCGATACGGCAGATTGCTTCCTCGACATCGTCACGCGCCATCATCATAAGATCGGCAAGCTCGTC
Organism: Candidatus Flemingiibacterium sp.; assembly: GCA_045634345.1. Lineage (GTDB taxonomy): Bacteria > Bacillota > Clostridia > Oscillospirales > CAG-272 > Flemingiibacterium. The sequence continues at coordinate 5,770 of JAZRAB010000109.1, forward strand.
GATTATAATAACGATCTGCGGCAGCTTTTCCGCATCGGGATCGTTTGCTATAGACTGATTGTATCCCTTGATATTACGCACGCCAGCGCCCTCGATAAGCTCGTAACGGCGCTCCATTTCGGTAACAGCCCAATGAAGTGCGCCCGCCGCCTTCTTCGGATCGGAGACGACCGGAACAAGCAGATGCGGAATACCGTTATAGACATTAAGCTCGACCTTTTTGGGGTCAATCATGATAAATTTGACCTCATCGGGACGTGCCTTGTAAAGCATGGATATAATAAGCGAGTTGATACATACAGACTTGCCCGAACCGGTAGTACCTGCAATAAGCAGATGAGGCATCTTCGCTATATCAAGATAAACAGGCGCACCGGCAACGTCCATACCAAGTGTTGTCGTTACCTTACTCTGTGAGCTCTTGAATGCGTTTTCTTCGAGAAGCTCGCGGATGTATACAGTCGAGGTAGTACGGTTAGGCACCTCAATGCCCACAGCCTCTTTGCCCGGAATCGGTGCTTCGATACGGACACCGCTGGTAGCAAGGTGAAGCGCTATATCATCAACAAGATTCACAATAGAGCGTACCTTTGTACCGACCTCAGGCTGAAGCTCATAACGGGTAATCGTAGGTCCACGCGAAACATTGATTATCTTTGTACGTACATTGAAGCTGCGGAGAGTTTCAACGAGCTTTGTCGCGGTCTGCTGTATCTCGGCAGACATATCCGAGCTTGCGGTGGAAGTATCAAAATGAAGAAGCGAGATAGGCGGGAAAATATAATCAGGCACCTTAATAGGTTCTGCCTTGGTCTGTCCGCGAGATACGCTCAAATAAGTATCGTCAGACGGATCATCCTCACCGTACACCTCGGTCATAATCGGTTCAAGTGCAAGACGGCTCTTTTCGACCATAAGATCAATTTCCGCAGAGGTTACAATCTCCTCGCCGCTAACCGATTGCGGGTCCGGCACAGTATCAGATAAACCGGAATTTGGCTCGACGAAAATTCTTGAAAGATCAATTTCATCTGATTCAAGAAAGTCAAGCTCCTGCGCACCGGTAAGCGGAAGCGGCTTTATACTCTCGCGTCCCGATGAAGGTGTAACATCAAACGGAGGAGCATCGGATTCAACCTCATCTTCCACATCAAAGACTGACGGATCAATCGGCACTTTATAAGCGGCATCGTTTTCTACAGCCTGTGCCGCATCGAAGAAATCATCATCGTCATCATCTTCGTCATCCATAATATCATTAACGGGACGACGCAGTTCGGCACGCTTTCTCGCTCTTTCGCGCTCAGCCGCCGCTCTTGCCGCTTCGCGTTCAGCCGCACGTGCTGCACGCTCCGACTCATAATCGGCAAGCATCTGCTCACGTTCCGCTTTGGCATCGTTCATACGGGACGAGAATCCGCTTCGCCATTCGCGGATGCCGGTTATTATATAAACCGCGAACATATGCGGCGTCATTCCGAAAAGGAAGATACCGAAAAGAAGTATGAGCGCGATGGAAAATATCAGAGTTCCTGCAAAGCCGAGTGCAACCCAGAAAACATTTCCGAGAAGTCCGCCGATCATACCGCCGCCCTTTGCATCGCACCCGAGCTTAAAGAGCTCGATAATATTGAAAGTATCTATATCGGCAACTCCGCCATTGCGCGAAAAGGCGTGAATGAGCGCAGAGAGCAGGCTTATACAGATAAACGAAAATGTAATCTTGTACCCGACTGAACCGGATATAACATCACGCTTCCAAAAGAAAGCAATATTAACAAGCAAGAACGGTACAGCCCATGCCGCGCCGGAAAAAAGCCCGAACATTGCATTTCGAAGAAACCCACCGAGGAATCCGGTCGAATCAGCAATAAAATAGCTGATTAAAATAAACGCCGCCGCAAGTCCGAGAATATACGGCATAAGCTGATGTATAAGGAGTGTTGGATCTCCGCCGCGCGTCTTTTTCGCACTTTTTGAAATGTGCGACTTTGTCGCGGCACGGCTCTGCACTTTGCTTGTCCGAGCGCTCCTTTTAGCGGAGGATTTTTTGTTATAAGTCTTATTAGAAGGCATTTTTTATCCCCTTTTTTGATGTATCTTAAAGCATTTTTCGGTTATACTTAATGCTACGAGTATGTATAAAATTATATATACTTTATTATTATAACATATATTTTCAAAAATTACAACCCATAAATTATGATTAACAAGAAAACTTTAACAAAATCAATCAAAAATACAGTTTTCAGAACTGTAATCCTCGCCCTGCTCGCAGTTTTCGCAGGTATTGTAAATGGATTTCTCGGAACGGGCGGCGGAATAGTGCTGATGTTTGCGCTTAATTTACTGCCGGCAACCGACGATAATGCTGTACGGGACCGTTTTGCAACGATCATAGCCGTAATACTTCCCCTCTCTCTTATATCTGCCATATCGTATGGAGATACCATTAACCTTGCATCAGCGGCACCATATATTTTGCCCGGTATTCTCGGTGGTGTATGCGGTGCACTGCTCCTTGATAGGCTAAATGTAAATATAGTAAAAAAGCTTTTCGCCGCAATGGTAATTTGGGCAGGTATAAATTTTATAAGGTGACAGCGTAAAAATGTGTTTTCACATAACGAATTTTCGTCTTTGTCGGCTTCGCCGACAGTTTGCGGACAAAGCGACGAAAATATCGAAAATAAGGAAGTCTTTGCTATGCAAAGACCTGGTGATTATATGATGAATTTCATTGCTGGATTTGCCACGGCTATACTATCCGGACTTGGCATTGGAGGCGGCGGTCTACTCGTTATTTGGCTTGTACTTTTTTCATCGATCGAACAGCTTACGGCGCAGGGGATAAATCTTGTTTATTTTCTGTTTTCGTCGAGTGCCGCCATGATAGTTCACCTGATGAAAAGACGCCTTAATTGGCGACTGATTGCATTTCTTACGGTCTGCGGCTCTCTCGGTGCGGTAATCGGCAGTTTTCTTGCCAAAAGCACGTCGCCCGAGCTAATTCGCAGTATGTTCGGAATACTGCTCATCGGCTCGGGTGTATGGACGCTATTTAAGAAATGACGCAAAAACGCAGCCGCGATGCTGCAATTGTTTCACATTCCTTAACCAAAAGAGCTGCTTCACCGTAAAGTGAAACAGCTCCGTATACCGTATATTATTACTGATTTTCAAGCGTTTTGCGCTTTTCAACGAGATTGTGAATACGTGTCACGGGATTGAGAAGTGTGCTGATGGAGTGATCGTGATTGAGAGTATCAATGATGTACGAAATATACTTGCACATATTAACCTGAACGTACCATTCGCGGCTCTTGAGCTCCTCGGTTCCGTAGATAAGATTGGTAGTGAATATCTTGTCGATAATACCGTTCGCATAAGCTTCGTCAAACTTTTCAAGACCGTTACAGAACAGACCAAAGGTTGAGAAAACGAATATACGCTTTGCTCCCTTACCCTTCAACTGAAGCGCAACGTCGAGCATCGACTCGCCAGAGCTGATCATGTCGTCAACAACAATTGCGTCCTTGCCGTGAAGATCGCGTCCGAGATACTCATGCGCCTCAATTGGATTCTTGCCGTCAACAACCACAGCATAGTTGCGGCGCTTATAGAACATACCGAGGTCAAGTCCAAGCACCGAGGAATAGTACATGCAGCGGCTCATACCGCCCTCATCGGGTGATACTACAGCAAGATGATCGCGGTCAAGCTTGATATCGGGAACATTCTTGCAGAGTGCCTTTATCATCTGGTAAGTACAGCGAACATTTTCAAATCCTGAAAGCGGGATCGCATTTTGAACGCGCGAATCGTGTGCATCAAAGGTGATAATATTGGAAACGCCCATGGCAACAAGCTCCTGAAGTGCGCTTGCGCAGTCGAGTGACTCTCTTGACTGACGCTTGTGCTGACGTCCCTCGTAAAGCATCGGCATGGTAACCGA
>JAZRAB010000110.1:0-7314 GCA_045634345.1 Candidatus Flemingiibacterium sp.
GATACCTGTTGGTATTATGATTACGATGAGGAATTTGACGAGGAGATCGAGTACAACATTGTTGGTACTAACGAGGTCGATCCGCTTAAGAACAATATTTCCGATCAGTCGCCTATAGGTATGGCTCTTATCGGTAAGAAGGTTGATGATATAGCTGAGGTTGAGGCTCCGTCGGGTGCTATCAAGCTTAAGATACTTGAAATTCGCAAAAAATCGTAACTCTGACAGTTAGACTATACCACGAAAGGACAAAAATATGGCAGAAAATGAAAGAACCGCTCCTGCCGCAGCTGAAGCTGCTCCCATGAGCGAAAAGGAATTAAATCAGCTTCTGCAGGTCCGCCGCGATAAGTTGGCGGAGCTTCAGGCGCAGGGAAATGATCCGTTTGTTATCACAAAGTATGATGTTACTCATCATACCGCAGATATAAAGAATAATTATAATGAACTCGAGGGCAAGGAAGTAAGCATTGCCGGACGTATGATGTCCAAGCGTGTTATGGGTAAGGCATCTTTCTGCAATGTGCTTGACCTTAAGGGAAATATCCAGTGCTATGTCGCACGCGATGATCTCGGCGAGGAAGAATACAAGGGATTCAAGAAGCTTGATATCGGTGATATTATTGGTGTTGTCGGTACAGTATTCACCACAAAAACAGGCGAGATATCTGTTCATGCAAAGAGTGTTACACTTCTCTCAAAGAGCCTCCAGATACTTCCGGAAAAGTATCACGGTCTTACAAATACCGATACACGTTACCGTCAGCGTTATATCGACCTTATTACGAATACCGAGTCGCGTGATACCTTTATCAAGCGTTCTAAGATTATCAGCACTATCCGTCGCTATCTTGACTCTCAGGGCTTTATGGAGGTCGAAACTCCTATGCTCGTTTCAAATGCGGGCGGCGCGGCGGCAAGACCTTTTGAGACACATTTCAATGCGCTCGACGAGGATTTCAAGCTTCGTATTTCGCTTGAACTTTACTTAAAGCGTCTCATCGTCGGCGGACTTGAGCGCGTGTATGAGATTGGACGAGTGTTCCGTAACGAGGGACTCGATACCCGTCATAATCCCGAGTTTACGCTGATGGAGCTCTATCAGGCATACACCGATTATCACGGAATGATGGATCTCACCGAGAATATGTACCGCTACGTTGCACAGGAGGTTCTTGGTACTACCAAGATTATCTACAACGGAGTTGAGATGGATCTCGGTAAGCCGTTCGAGCGTATTACGATGGTGGATGCCGTTAAGAAATACGCCGACGTTGATTTCAGTGTGATACACACCCTTGAGGATGCGCGCAAGGTTGCTGATGAAAAGGGCGTACATTATGAGGACCGTCATACAAAGGGCGATATTCTTAATCTTTTCTTTGAGGAATTTGTCGAGCACCACCTTATCCAGCCGACATTCCTTATGGATCATCCGATTGAGATTTCTCCTCTTACCAAGAAAAAGCCGGATAACCCCGAGTATGTTGAGCGCTTTGAGTTCTTCATGAACGGCTGGGAAATGGCAAATGCTTACTCGGAGCTTAATGACCCGATCGATCAGCGCGAGCGCTTCAAGGCGCAGGAAGAGCAGTTTGCAAAGGGTGATGAGGAAGCAAATCATACCGATGAGGACTTCCTTAATGCACTTGAGATTGGTATGCCTCCCACAGGTGGTATCGGCTTCGGTATTGACAGAATGTGCATGCTCTTTACCGATTCAGCAGCAATAAGAGACGTGCTTTTATTCCCCACAATGAAGAGCATTGACTGATAATTATTCGAACGATCAGCAAAATTGATCTTGAGAACCATGTACGGTACTGTGCATGGTTCTTTTTAGTAAAATCGCAGAAGCGAAACCCTAGTGGTACTTTATCAAAAAAAGTTATTGCGCAAACCGACTATTTTCTTATCGCGTATTGACAAAGTGTGTATTTTCTATTAAAATAAATAAAAAAGCCTTGGGGGTATATATGCGTATTAATATAGTTTTGCCGTATAACGAAGCAAAAAAGTATTATGAAAGATGGGCGACGGAAGAGAATAGCATCGATTTTCGCTCCGAAAAGGATAAAGCTGTCAGATGCACAATAAGCTTTGCCGCAACAGAGCTTGTTTCATATTTGGGAATGATGGAGCATGAAGTTAGTGTTTCAGATGAAAAGCAGGATTGCCTTAACATTTTTATTAAATGCTTGGGCGGTGACAGTGAAGAGTTCGATATTTTATATAACGGCGCTGATATCGAAATCATTGGCTGCGGTAGACGCGGCAGTCTTTACGGCGTTTATGAGCTTCTTGAAATGCAGGGCGTCAGATGGTACTCACCTGAGGTAGAATTTGTGCCGAAAAACTCGGAGTTTGTGTATCCTGAAAGTCGTCATTACAAGTATGATCTACCTGATGGCAGAGGATTCCATTTTGAAGATCTGCAAAATGAATCCAAAAGCTTTCTTCTCTGGATGGCAAGGAACCGTATGACTACCCATGCGTGCCACGCTCACAGTAAAGCTTTTCAGGAAAAGCTTTGCATGATACTTGAAACGGGCGGTCATATTTTTGAAAAAATTCTGAATCCCAATAACATTACCGACGACGGCAGATACTTCATTGATGCACACAAGGATTGGTATGGACAGCGTGACGAGGAAATAACAGTTAAAAATGCCCTCAAAATGCAATTTTGTGTGAGCAACGAAGAATTGTTAGATTACATTTCAAATATTGTTATAAATAAGCTTAGCAATGAATGGAAAAATGAAGAGTGCTTTTGTTTGGACGGTTTTGATACGTGGGGCAGAAGCTGTAACTGCGAAAAATGCAAGGCTTTGGGCAACGGCAGTGATATGACTTTGAAATTCATGTCGCATATCAGAACCCGAATAAACGAGGCAACTGAGCGCGGGGAATTAAGAGAAGGTATAAAGCTTTCGTTCTGCGTATATGAAGGCACAAATACCATGCTTCCACCTGAAAATCCCGTTCCGCAGAATTTGATTGATGCCGGCGATTTTGCTCAATTTTCACCGATAAAAAGATGCTATCAGCATGATTTTAGCTATCCGTGCGAGAGAAATGAAAGCTACAATTCGCAGCTCAAGGGTTGGCTCAAAACCGGCATGAAAATATCATTTTTAGAGTATTACAATGTTTCAAGATTTGAAGACTTACCTATTCTCTTTACAAAAAGAATAGCAAATGATATACCTTACTACATAAAAAGCGGCGTAACTAAAGTACTGTATATGCATGTGTTTGTCAAGGATTGGGGAATAAGAGCCTTAAATCATTATTTGCTTGCAAATGTAAGCCGAGACTGTAACTGTGATGCCGAGTTGCTTGCAAAAGAATATTTCAAGAATGTTTACGGCAAATATGCTGATGCGGCAGAAGCGATTTATGCAAAAATAGAAAAAGCGACCGAGTTGTCTGCCTCATGGCGCTCATGGATGAGAGGAAGTGTTCTTACGGCTTTGACCCAGGGATGGCTGACTCCGGAGCCTGTGGGAGAACTTGAATGTGACTCGCATCTTAGAGGTAAGGCTGCAAAATGCGGATATGAAACTGTACGTCTTCTCACCGAGGCATTGGACGGTCTGCGCGATATTAGAGAGCGCGCGATCAGCGATATGTCTTCGCAAACCGTTTGGATTATTGAAACTGCGGTAAATCCTGCCGAAATGTTGAAAATTACAAGAAAAAATAACAAGTTCTTTGATAAGATCAATGATGATATCAGAGGCGTGAAATACGGCTTGGATGTGTTCACTCTTATGACATTGTTTGTAGATTATCGTGATTCGCTTGTCGAAAAGCGTGATGATTCGGACGAGCTTATTGAGAAAATTAAAGTCTTGGGCGAGAAAATGAGTGAATATACATTCTCGGTATGCTTTAACGCATATGAACCTGATTTTCAGATCAGAGATGCGCTCGTAAGATCACAGCTTAAGGACCTGTATTACAGATGCCTCTCTGTGTATAATTCAAAGCAAAAGTAATTTTAAATATAAAATTTTATATCTGCGTTGCCGCACTGCAGCATGAAAGGACGCAATGCAAAGCAGCGCAAGAAAGGAAGCTTTCGCAAAGCGAAGGTTATGGTTATAATATGATATTCAATAAAGATCGCCTGACAGTTAAGGTTTTTGAAACTAGAGATGAAATGGGTAAGGTAGCAGCTTTCGATATTGCCGAGTGCATAAAGAAGCTTTTATGTGAAAAAGAAGAAATCAACATGATTTTTGCGGCTGCACCGTCGCAAAATGATATGCTTTATCATCTGTGCAATCATAAAGACATCGAATGGGAAAGAATAAATGCGTTCCACATGGACGAGTACATAGGTCTTTCATCTGATGCCCCGCAGTGCTTCAGCAATTACTTAAAAGAGCACATATTTAATCTTAAACCCTTTAAATCAGTCAGATGCATCGACCCTTCAAGCAGCATTGAAGCTGAATGTGAGCGATACGGAAATCTCCTGAAAGAATACCCCGTTGATATAGTTTGTATGGGAATCGGCGAAAACGGACACATTGCATTCAATGACCCCCATGTGGCTGATTTTAACGATAAGGAATTGATAAAGCCCGTAAAGCTTGACGATGTATGCAGAATGCAGCAGGTAAATGACGGATGCTTCGAGAAATTCTCGGACGTTCCGGAATATGCGCTAACACTTACAATACCGGCTCTCATGTCTGCAAAATATAATTTCTGCGTTGTGCCGGCACCTACTAAGGCAAATGCTGTAAAGCGGACTTTAGAGGGAGAAATAAGCCCCGAATGTCCCGCAACGATACTCAGAAATAAAGATAATGCTTTTATGTATTGTGACGCTGACAGCAGTAAACTTTTATCACTGTAAAACACAGTGAAGCTGAAAAGTTTTCGGATCGGCTTTTTGGTTGGCAAATTGCGGCTCACTGACGAGCGTGCGATGTTAACTATCATGAGAAAGGATGCTTTCACCGTGTGAAAGCGAGGATCATAACAATGATTACAAAAATTACAGGTGGTACGGTAGTTACTGAAAATGAGCTTATAAATGCGGATGTTTATGTTTCCGGCGATAAAATTATTGCAGTAACCACTGATAAATTGGACTATGATTCCGTAATAGATGCCACTGGCTTGTATGTTGCTCCTGCGTTTATTGATATGCATACTCATGGTGCAGTCGGATTTGATTTTTTAGACGGAACAGAGGAGGCATATATTAAGATTGCAGAAGCACACGCTATGCATGGAGCCGGTACTATTATCCCGACTATTACTTCTGCCAATCAGAAGAGTATGTTATTATCTATCGATGCATTTGAAAAGGTTAAAAATACAGTTCATGCCGGCGCGAATATGCCCGGACTCCATCTTGAGGGCCCCTATTTTTCGCCATACCAGGCAGGAGCTCAGGACCCTGATAAAATAAGAAACTTTGAAAAATCAGAGTATTACGAAATATTTTCTGCAACAGACGGCGTATTAAGATGGACCGGAGCTCCTGAGCTTGAAGGATCAGAGGAGTTTGCCAGAGAACTTACAAAACGAGGAATCCTTCCGTGTATCGGTCATAGTGACGCTGACGGCGAATGTGTAAAGAAGGCGTTCAAAAACGGATTTACCCACGTTACACATCTTTATTCATGCACAAGTACTGTGCATAGAAAAAATGCATACAGATACATAGGCATTATTGAGTCGGCTTATTTAATTGATGACATGACTGTCGAGATCATTGCCGACGGTATTCATCTGCCTGCGGACCTGTTAAAATTCGTTTATAAATTTAAAGATCCAAATAAGGTAGCCTTAATAACCGACTCGATGAGAGGAGCAGGTATGCCCGACGGTCCGAGTATCGTCGGCGGAATAGAGGACGGTCTTCATGTTATCGTTGAGGACGGTGTTGCCAAGCTTCCGGACAGATCGGCTTTTGCAGGAAGTGTTGCATTCTGTGACAGGCTGGTCAGAAACATGATACAGCTTGCCGGCGCAACTCTTGTTGATGCCGTGAAAATGGCTGCTCAAACGCCTGCCCGTATTATGGGATTTTCGAGCAAGGGAATGATTCGTGAAGGATACGATGCCGATATTGTTTTGTTTGATAAAGATATAAGTATTTTTAGAACTATAGTTAATGGAAGAACGGTATATTCCAAATGAGCAATGACACTTCACAATTCAGAAAAATAAGTGATGATTTAATTGTCTTTCACAATAAAAATGAAATTCCTTATATTTCTGTTCCGCATCTTCATAGTCAATACGAGATTTATTATAATGTATGCGGTGCGAGAGGGTTCATGGTAAGTGGTAAATTTTACAAATGCAATAACCGCGAGCTGATTATTGTACCTAAGCTTCAGACGCATAAGGTGGTAGTCGACAAAAACACATATTATGAAAGATGTGTTATCAACATAAACGAAGCGATTTTAGAGCAATTAGCTTCATTATGCAGAGCTGAAGACAGTGTTTCATGGCTCAGAAACAAAGATGGGATGGTAAACTTAAGCCTTCCACAGCACGAATATTTCATAAATCTTGTGTCATCCTATAATGACGAATCAAAAGATGAATTTATGAAAATGTCTGTTTTTCTTAATATTTTGTCGTTTCTTAAGGATGCTTTTTCCACCCAAGAAACTCCAGAATTTCTTGAGGATGAGCATGTTTCATATTCTGATAAGGTTATACGCATTATTGAGAAAAATCCCGGTATTGGCACAGTGTCGGAAATTGCCCGATTACTTTATATAAATGAAGACTATATAAACAGAGTTTTTCGTGAGGAAACAGGTATAACTATTAAAAAATATCTTATAATGCGTATGCTATCTGAGGCGAAGAAGCACCTCTATCTTGGAAAAACTGTTAAAGAGGCTTGCGTTCTATCGGGATTCGGAGACTACTCCAATTTTTTGCGTACTTTTAAAAAATATGAAGGGTATCCTCCGAGCGAGCTTGAAGACCTTACAAAGCCACTATAGTATTTTTACGAACACTCCTCACTTGACGCAGCATTTGATTTGTCCATTATTATGAATGACGGAAATCTGCATGATAATAGAGATTCACTAAATAATGATGACCACCGGTTAAGCCGGTGGTCATCATTTATATAAGTCTACACGCTTGACAATTATAAAAAAATATGCGATAATATATAATATGATGACGCTTGGAGGTAAGTAAATGCCAAACACATACGAATACGTTGCGACATGCCTTTTCGGACTCGAAGCATTGCTTGGTGAGGAGATAGATGCGCTCGGATATGAGCGTGTAGATACAATCGATGGGCGAGTT
>JAZRAB010000111.1:0-5233 GCA_045634345.1 Candidatus Flemingiibacterium sp.
CGCGGAAGCAGCGTGCGATCTGGATATAACGGACAAAGCCGGAAAGCATCAGAAGCTGCTTATAGAGCTGTGGGGACTGCGGCAGAGCGTAGAACTTGCCGGGATGTACACGGCTGGGTACAAGATAGTCACGCGCGCCCTCGGGAGTCGGCTTGATAAGGCAGGGAGTCTCGATTTCGAGGAAGCCGTTCTCCATATAGTAGTCGCGGACGATCTTTACTATTTTGCTTCTTGCGATTATATTGTTTGCAAGGTCGGGACGGCGAAGGTCAAGGTAACGGTGCTTCAGGCGAAGCTCCGGCTTAACGTCGCTGTTCTCGACGATCTCAAATGGCGGAGTCTGCGCGGTGGAGAAGATTTTCAGTTCATCAACCGCAACCTCGATCTCGCCGGTGGGGATATTCTTATTAACCGCACCCTCGCCGCGCGCACGGACGGTACCCTTTGCGCATATCGAAAATTCCGAGCGCAGAGTAAATGCGGTATCGAACACCGCTCTGTCGGTGTTGTCATCGAATGCTAACTGAATAATACCGGAACGGTCACGAAGGTCAACGAAAATAAGACCGCCAAGGTCACGCTGACGCTGTACCCATCCCATAAGGCAGACCTGCTTGCCGATATCCTTTGCGGACAGCTCTGCAACATAGCAGGTACGTTTATCATTGTTTGTAAGTTGTGCTCCCATTGTTCTAATTCCTTTATTTAATTATTTTTATAAGAGTCCTCGATTCACCCCCGCGCGACAAGCGCTCCGATGGGGCGCCCGGACTCATAAAAGGTCGGCAGGGGTGATGTCAATGTCTCGTTTCACCTTATTTGACACAGCCTTCACCTTAAAAATCAAATTTCTCTTTATATTATAGCAAATCCTGCGCTATTTTGCAATAGCATTTAAAAGATTTTTACTCTCACTATTAAAAATATGCCGCTGCCGAATTGTCGAAAAGTGCCGCTGATTTTGCTTTACTTATCCCCTATTATGTGGTAAAATAATATTGTAATTACATACCGGTATGCAGATACAATTTTTCATAGGAGTATCTGTAAGTCATGGACAAAGAATTAATTGAATTAATTAAGTCCTCTGTTTTTTACTGCAGAAAGCTGCTTGATAACGACAGAGAGTTTGAATGCTGCGTTGTGATGATGCCCCTACCCGAATACAAATGCTGTACCTACAATTTCACCCTCGCGCTGACCTCAGGCGGAAAATTCGACTGCGAAACGCTTATTGATGTCACAACGGACATAGTCAAAGCCGAGCTTATATTCGATACTCTCTGCCGCGGCAACGTCTATCCGTGCCACCTTTTTGACGTCGTCTCCGACCTCATAGCGTAGCTATTTTATAATGCCGCCGCCGATTACGACCTCATCCGAGTACAGCACAACCGACTGTCCCCGTGTCAACGCCCTCTGTGGGGTATCAAATTCGAGATGAAGCTCGTCCTCACCCGTCTGTACAACCGTGGCGAGCGCTTCCTTTGCACTGTAGCGCACCTTCGCGGTGACGCGGAGCGGTGCATCTATTTTGGGAACGGCAATGAGGTTAATGTCACCTGCGTACAGCTCGCGTGAGAAAAGTAGCTCCTCGTCCCCGAGCGTAACTGTGTTGCTTGCAGGATCGATACGGCTGACAAAAACCGGCTTGCCGAGCGCGATTCCAAGCCCCTTGCGCTGACCTATCGTGTAGCGGATAAGCCCCTTATGCTTACCGAGGATGTTTCCGTCCGAGTCGATGAAATTGCCCGGCTCGGGAATCTTTTTTGAATACCGTTCAATAAAGCCCGCGTAGTCACCGTCAGGCACAAAGCAGATGTCCTGACTGTCGGGCTTGTTTGCATTTATAAAGCCCTGCGCCTCGGCAATTTCGCGCACCTCGTCCTTGGAAAGCGCGCCGAGCGGAAGGATTGTACGTGACAGCTGCTCTTGTGTCAGCGCCCACAAAACGTATGTCTGATCCTTGCTCTTGTCAGCAGAGCGCTTGAGTAGCATACGCCCCGAGGCAACGTCATACTCGACACGCGCATAGTGTCCCGTGGCGATGTGCGTACACTCCATGAGATCTGCGCGAGTCAGAAGCTGGCGCCATTTGATGAAACGGTTGCAGTCGATACAGGGGTTTGGCGTACCGCCTGCCTCGTAAGTTGCAACAAAGCGGTCGATGACCTTCTGCTTGAAATTATCACTGAAATTGAAGACATAGTGCTCCATTCCAAGCCGAGTTGCTACACTTCGCGCATCCTCGACATCGGTAAGCGAGCAGCAGGTCTTATCAAGATCGAGGTGTATGTCCTCGTTCGAGAAAAGCTTGAGCGTGACTCCGATACATTCCTCGCCCTGCGATTTTATTAAATAAGCCGCAACGGAGCTGTCAACTCCGCCGCTCATTGCTGTGAGTATGCGTTTTTTCATACGTCCCTCCTCTTGTGGGGTCTTTTTTAATTATACCACAAACCGTGTACCGTGTCAAGAAAGACCGGCTTCCCCCATCGAAACAGAAAAGCGTACTGTACGTAAGATTACGTGCGGTACGCTTTTTGATATAGCATATTCGATTGGAGTATGCGGCTTTTTCTGCATGCAACATGCACAGCAGTGAAAAAGCACTGCACAACGCATAAATATCCAACAAAAATTTATTTAAATCTCAAACAACATCCGCTTCTGCTTCAACATATTCCTGCTCACCGACGATAGCCATCAGTTCTTCACGTGTCTGTGACTCATCGTATGTCGAATATCTCACATGAATAATGTCCCCTTCGCTTATCGTCTTTGTACCGTGCTCATCAACTTCAGCGCCGTGATTTTTGCCGTGCTCCAGCGACAGTACAAAAAAATTGGGCGGCCAAAATATATCTCGTATCTGTTTGCCGACTGCGAATGAGTCTTTTTGGACGGTTACGAATGTATCTATAACCTTGAGTTCTTTGCCGCGGTTTTGCGTTTCTATTCGGGTCTCAAGGACACTGTCGTTAATCGACGTCACCCCAAATATTTCAGTTATTGTAAACGCCGCGACCGCTACGATTATCACATAAAATATATTATTGTAGCAGGAGAGCGCCTCAAGTGCAAAAACTATCGCTGTCAGCGGCATTTTCATCATCGCTGAGATGCAGGCGGTGATACCCAGCGCAATTATCATCGGATAATATTCCTCGCCTACCCCGGGAATTAATTCCACCGCTTTGCCGAGAATTGCCGAGAAAACCGCACCAATCGCAAGAATAGGTAAAAATATACCGCCGGTTATACGATTTGAGTTAGCGCTAAGCGTGAGCGACGAGCGGACAAGCAGAATGAGAACCAGCATATATGCGGAAATTTTGCCGTTAAAAAGCGTCAAAATCAGTTCATGTCCGGTCGATATGAATGAGAACGAGCATACTCCAAGCAGCAAAGCTGCGAGAAAAATGAAAAATATTTTAACCGAGCGCGGCAGTTTTTCCGTCTTTTCGTTCCAAAATTTATTTAGCAGCTTGTAGTATTTAAGAAAGATAACCGCAAAAAGTCCAACTGCTATTCCGACTACCGCCGGAATCCAAATATGCTTCACGGTGAGCGTTGGCAGAGAGAGCGATGGGAACAGCGATACATTCACGCCGAGCAAGGGCGAAAGAATCTGCGCGGTAAGATGAGCAAACACAACCGCTGTTGCGGAGACTATCATTATCATAGGCGATATTCGTTGATGCGCTTCTTCAATGCCGAATAACATTCCGGATATCGGTGCTCCCGTGGCAATTGAAAATCCCGCGCACGCACCGCCTGTCATAGCATATCTGTCCCATGCCCGGTGATTTTTTGCAAAGCAAACAATGCTTCCTTTTCCGACAGCAGTACCCATTTGAACAGATGGGCCTTCATTTCCAAGCGGTACTCCAAGAAAGAATGCGGTAAGTGAGAGAAAAAATATACCAAAGAGATTGCGCAGCCAGTGAAATGAGATAGTCCCGCGCAGGATACCAATAGATGTTGGGATTCCTCCGCCCTGAAGGTTCGGGCTTTTTTTATACAAAAATGCAAACAGCAATGCAAGTCCAAACAAAATTGCGGCTGCCACAGGAATAAGATATAAATGACCGCGCAGATAATCATATCCCATCTTAGAAAGATGGATAATCTTTTCTGCGCATAATTTATAAACCATAATAATAAGCGCACTCACAGCTCCGGTCAGAGAGCCAAATATGAAAGCGGGAAAGATTAAATTTATAAGGTGTTGGTTTTTGATTTTTCGCATGATAATTTTAAAATCCCCTTTCTCAGCCCATTAACGACGTAAAAGGTAGTTTTAACTGTTTGTTTTTGAAATTCGCGCCCGTGGATAGGCGTAGTGTAAACAAAAAACAAAAACGGTCTAAAATTAGACCGTTTTTGCTGGTGGACCATCAGGGACTCGAACCCCGGACCGACCGGTTATGAGCCGGTTGCTCTAACCAACTGAGCTAATGGTCCAAACAAATTGACAGGTACAGGCGCGGTGCCTGCACCTGTCGTTTGGCTCCCCCTGCTGGGCTTGAACCAGCGACATCATGATTAACAGTCATGCGCTCTACCGACTGAGCTAAGGAGGAATAGGGAAAGAGAAAGATAAAGTTGGCGTTGACCTATTTTCCCGGGTCGCTTCCGACCAAGTATTTTCGGCACAGTTGAGCTTAACTTCCGTGTTCGGAATGGGAACGGGTGGACCCTCAACGTTAGAAACACCAACTAAATCTGATATAGGCTTTTCTTAAAGAAAAGCTTGTGTCAGCAATGACCTATCTTTCCGGGTCGCTTCCAACCAAGTATTTTCGGCACAGTTGAGCTTAACTTCCGTGTTCGGAATGGGAACGGGTGGACCCTCAACGTTAATATCACTGACTAATATGGTGCACCTTCAGGGATTTGAGCCCTGCGATGCATCGCATACCCACATGATTAGGATGTCAGTTGCTCTCGCAACTATGCATTATTCATGTAAGTAAGTTTTTGGTGCACCTTCAGGGATTCGAACCCGGGACCCACTGATTAAGAGTCAGTTGCTCTACCAACTGAGCTAAAGGTGCAAGTCTTATCTCTGAGGCTGCATCTGATTTGCAAATGTTCATTGAGAACCGAATAAGGGGTTGGAGTAAAAGGAACTGTTACGAAACCCAAGTTTATAGAACAAACTTGAAGTTCAAGCCCTCGGTCTATTAGTATCGATCAGCTGAACACATTACTGTGCTTACACCTTCGA
>JAZRAB010000112.1:0-26427 GCA_045634345.1 Candidatus Flemingiibacterium sp.
AAGCCGCATCCGTGAAGGTATGGTTCTCCTTTCAGGAGATGTTCTGCTGCTGTTCAATCCTTTACAGATTGATTACAGCGGCAACGGTGCAGCTGCAATCTCCTTTAAGGAAGATGTTGAAACCGGTAAGAACCACGGTGTTTTCCTTGGCGGTGAGGATGGCAATGTACGTCGATTCCTGCACAAGCAGACCGCAGAAAGTCTGCGCGAGCAGGGGGCAGTCAACGAACAGAATGCGGTTGACATTGATACAGGTGCAGTCATCTTTTCGACGGATATGCTGTCATCGCTGTATAATCTGATTTCTACCGATGGAAAAACCGATACAGACAAGTACAATGCTTTCGTAAATGAGAAAGTTCGTTTATCGTTGTACGGTGATTTTCTGTATCCGCTTGCGGTTGACTCAACTTTGGAGAGCTTTTACAAGGAAAAGCCCGAGGGAGAATATTGCGATGAATTGACAAATGCACGGACTGCAGTTTGGAATGCACTTCGTCCTTATCGAATGAAGCTTCTTCGCTTGGCTCCTGCTAAGTTTATTCATTTTGGAACGACAAGAGAGATTCTCGCTTTAATGAGCGGCGGTGTCGAAGCCTATTCTGATTTAGGTTGGTCAAAGCAAATCGGAAGCAGTATTAGCGCAGCGACGGCAGGATATAACAGTGTTCTGTCACAGGATGCTGTGATCGGTCAGAACTGTTATCTTGAGGTTTCTTATGTGCACCAGGATGCATCCATTGGTGACAATGTAATTCTGTCCTATATCGATATTCATGATGAAACGATTCCCGATAATGTTGTTCTGCATGGTTTGAAGCAGAAGGACGGTAAGTTTGTTGCGCGTATTTATGGTATTGCAGACAATCCCAAAGACGATAAGTTCTTCGGCAGATCGCTTAGCGAATTTTTAAGTGAAAACAATCTATCCAAAACAGATATTTGGGAAGACGAACAGCATACACTTTGGACAGCAAAGCTATATCCCGCTTGCAATACTATACGGGAAGCGGTAGCAGCAGCATTAAATCTGTATCGTATGGCACATGGGGAATGCGATTCCGGCATGTGGCTTCAGGCAGATCGAAAATCACTGTGTTCCGGATTCAATGATGCTGACCCGAGCGCCATTATCGCATGGAACAGACGAATGCAGGAATTGGTTCAGATGGACCATCTTCTTCAATATATTCGCTCAAAACGTCCTGCAAAGGATGCGGCAAAAATTTTACGCATAAAGGAGCTTACGCCGATTCAACTTCAATGGCTGGACAAGCGGTTGAAAACCGAGAGTTTCGGTGAAGTCATGCGTCTGTATTACTATATCGGCGTCGTACTCGGTGGATCTGAAGGTGATCCTTATTTGAGTAAGTGTTTCCAAACAATACAGAATACGATTCTCAAAAATGCGTTGAAAAACTTACAGTGGAACGAAAACTGCCGTATTGTCAAAGATCGTCACGTTGTTCAGCTTCCGCTTCGTGTCAACTGGGGCGGCGGATGGTCCGATACACCTCCTTATTGCATTGAGAATGGCGGCACTGTATTGAATGCAGCAATCCTGCTGAACGGTGAAAAGCCTGTAGAAGTCTCTCTGCAAAGACTTGCTGAGAAAAAAATTGTTTTTGATAGCCGTGACATGGATGTACACGGTGAATTTGAAACAATTGAACCTTTACAGAGAACCGGTGATCCTTATGATCCGTTTGCATTGCAGAAAGCCTGTCTGCTTGCATGCGGTGTCATCCCGAAGGAAGGCGGAACACTTTCAGAAATTTTGGAGCATCTCGGCGGTGGATTCATTATGTGCAGCGAAGTCACAAATGTACCGAAAGGCAGTGGGCTTGGTACAAGTTCTATTCTTTCTGCTGCTTGCGTTAAAGCGGTAACTGAGTTTATGGGCATCGAATGTACAGAAGATGAGATCTACAGTCGAGTCCTGTGCATGGAACAAATTATGTCTACCGGTGGTGGATGGCAGGATCAGGTAGGTGGACTTGCTGAGGGTATAAAATATGTCACAAGTCGTCCGGGAATGAATCAGGAGCTTAAAGTTCAGCAGCTTCTCTTGACTCAAGAAACGATGCAGGAGCTGGAGAAACGATTCTGTCTGATTTTTACCGGTCAGCGCCGTCTTGCACGAAATCTGCTTCGTGATGTTGTGGGACGGTACATTGGTAATGAACCTGATTCTCTGTATGCTTTGAATGAGATACAGAAAATTGCAGCATTGATGCGATTTGAACTCGAACGTGGGAATGTCAATGCCTTCGCGGAGCTTCTGAATCAGCATTGGGAGTTGTCCAAGAAGATTGATAGCGGAAGCACCAACACACTGATTGATCAGATATTCAACAGTATTGAAGATTTGATCTCCGGCAAAATGATTTGCGGAGCAGGCGGAGGCGGATTTCTGCAGGTAATTCTGAAAAAAGGTATCACGCACGAAGATATACATAAGCGTCTAAAGGATGTATTCCAGGATAATCCGGTTGATGTGTGGAAATGTACTTTGGTGTGATATATTCGTTTCAATGCCATACTTTATTTGAACATCAATAGCAGTATCAATTGTCTGTCCGGCTCAGGCTGCTATCAAGGGCTGATAAGCAATATATAACCGGAAGGTGTGAAAACCTTCCGGTTATTTTATATTAGACAAACCAAGGCATCGCCCAAGCGGTGCCTTGATTTATATTATTGATTTAAGACGTTTATTTTTATATCCCCCGTGTCAGTGATAATCTCGCATCTGCCGCCAGTCACGGTTTTGGGGACGTTCACTCTGCCCGTATCACTTTCGACAATAAATACCTTGCTTGACAGTAAGCTTCCTTTAACATCCCCCGTCGATGTTTCCACGAAAATCTCGGCAGCATCACATCCGTCAAGTATTATATCTCCGGTATCTCTTTTAATTGAAAACTTTTTCTCGGCAACTACATTTTTCAAAGACATATCTCCGGTACTTCCATTCGAGATGATGCTCTCACATTTTACGTCGGTCAGATAGGTCTTGCCTGTGCTTACATTGATGCTGAAATCATTTTCGCAAACTATTGATTTCGCAGTCACTTTACCTGTCGATACCGTTAAATCAAGCGCCTCTGCCGATATATTTTCAACATGAATATCGCCTGTGTTCAGTTTGATTTTCATCAATTCCGAGGCGGAAGCATGACAATTTACATCCCCCGTGCTCGCCAAGATATCAATACTGCCAAACGTAAATTCTTTCGGAAGCTCAACATCTCCCGTGCTTTCCTTTATATGAAGCGAAGCATATTCCCTCTCGGGCAGATATACTGTAACCTTAGGCGTGCCAAATGTTATGCCGATATATTCGTACCATGCTCTTTGGTCAACTACTCGAACAGTGAGTGCGTTATTTTGAACAGCAACAGAATGCTTTATATTTTCCTCCTCATAGCAGACTACTCTGCATATTCCGTCATCAGCCGCTACAAATATAATGTCGGCGGTATCCGTTTGGATTGATATGCTGTCAAATTCATCGCTTACAGTATAAGTATTGCTTTCAAATTTCGCCGTGCTTAATTTAGTGAAATCCCATTTATTTGCCGCCATTGCCGCAGTAAACATTATAATTCCGAAAATTATGAGAGCTCCACCTATTATAAGCCATATTTTTGTCCGTTCACTCATTATCCTCTCTCCTTTCTGGTAAAACAGCTTTTAACCCACAGCACCATCTTCTTTGCAAGCACTAAAGCACCTCTTGTTACCGCCTTGCATCCGAAAAGAAGAAAGACGGACAATCCTGCACAAACGAGTCCTGCACCAACTATAGCAATTCCCGTAAGACTGTTGCCGCTCAAAGCTAATCCCACGCCTGAAGCTATACCGTAGAAAGCGCACGCGATGACCGAACCAAATGCAGCCCACAAGGAAATTACCACAGCCCATAGCGAAACATAAAGTGATAGAATTACCGCAAATACTGCAATTAAAAGGGATATCCATATTGGTGATCCGAGCGCCAAAAGTACGATTTCCCCTGTTTTGAGCCGTTTTTTCGGCTTTATATTTTCTTCTGTAATTTTTCCATTGGAAATGTCGGCTTCAATCTGTGAGGCTATTTCGTCAACGGTCCCCACTGCCGAAACCGCCGCCTCCTCCGATAGTCCCTCCTCCATTCGATCCTCGATCATTTCACTGTAAAAATTCAAGCGCTCTTCAACATCGTCCTGCGGTAAATCAGACAATCTTTCGTGCAGTGACAAAAGAAACTTGATTTTAGTCATCGCTATCCTCCTTGGCTACAAATCTATATATAGACAGGATTTCTTTCCACTCATCCTTGAAATCCTCAATACGCTTAAGTCCCTCATTTGTGATGTGGTAATATTTTCTGAGTCTGCCGCCGTGTTCTGCTGTTCGTACCGTCAGCATGTTCGCCGTTTCCAAGCGCTTCAGAATAGTATATAAGGTCGATTCGGACAGCTCGATGCACGGCTTCACATCCTTAATAATCTTGTAGCCGTATGAATCTTCGCTCTTAATTGCCGCTAGAACGCACACGTCCAACAGCCCTCGTTTTAACTGAACGTCCATACTATACCTCCCATCACATAATACATCATATCACGAAGTATTGTGTTTGTCAAGGGCTTTTGTGAAAGTTGTGGGATTTATTATCTTGGCATACTGTTTCCAAGGAGAATCTCTGCCGTTTATGCGCGTTTTTCAACCGAACACTTAAAACATCTTGAAATGCATAAAAAGTTATGGTAACATATTGGTGAAAGGAGGCACATTATGAAATGTGAAATAGTACTAGACGAGAATTGCGAGGAAAAGGTGGTGATCTATGCACGAGAGGAAAGCAGGATGATAAAAGAGATACAGCAGCTTGCGGAGGAGACCTTCACCGGTTTCATGGGATACAACGGGAAGGAAATAATCAAGCTGAATCCTTCGGAAATATACTGTGTAACTGTTATTGACAGTAAAATATATGCGCTATGCCGGGAGGATCGTTTCCTACTTAAGGAAAGGCTTTATACGCTTGAAGAAAAACTGCCTGATAATTTCGTGAAAATTAATCAGTCCTGCATAGCAAACATTCAAAAAATCGAAAATTTCGACGCTTCAATTTCGGGAACCTTAAAAATCCGCTTCAAAAACGGATATACCGACTACGTTTCAAGACGTCAGCTTAAATTAATAAAAGAAAGGATCGGTATTTGATTATGAATAAATATTTGAAAAAATTCCTTCACAGAGGTCTTATCTTCGGTGGCTTCGGACCTATAATACTCGGCATTATTTATGCCATTCTTGAAAACACTATTGAGAATTTTTCTCTGAACGGTGTGCAGATACTAGTTGCAATTGTATCAATATATATACTTGCTTTTTTGCAGGCGGGTGCCTCTGTATTCAATCAAATTGAGGAGTGGGTTATTCCAAAATCAATGCTCTGCCACTTCTCGGTGATTTATTTTGCTTACTTATTCTGTTATCTCATCAACAACTGGCTCCCCTTCAGTTCTAATGTTATTCTGATATTTACAGCTATTTTTATCGCTGTTTATCTCATAATATGGATAACGGTATTCGTCTGTACAAAGCTTGTGAGCAAAAAGCTTAATGCTAAAATAAAATAATATCTTCGTATGTTTACAATACCTTTCGGTACGCCGTGTTTTTCACGGCGTACCGTTTTTTACCGAATAAATATCGGCTGTTTTTTGCAAAAAACTATTGACAGCGAAAAGGAAAGATGCTATAATATATGGTGGATAAATGCTGTGATGAAGAGAGTAACATACGGTACGCTCGCAGAGAGCCGTCGGTCGGTGTAAGACGGTAGCAAGCCTTATGTGAAAAACACTTCGGAGCCTGCGGAAGAAAACGGCGTCAGTGCCGTCAGTAGAACCGCACGTTAATCGCGTCAAGATTTTAATTAAGGTGGATCGGAAACGATCAATTTGGGTGGTATCGCGGAAGCTGTCTTTCGTCCCATGTTTTGGGCGAGGACGGTTTTTTGTTTTTGCTCATACATTAACCACTATTTTATATGGAGGAATCTACCATGTTAAGAACACACACCTGTAACGAACTCACAAAAGCGAATATCGGCGAAAAGGTCACTCTCACCGGTTGGATCGACACTGTACGCGACCACGGCGGTGTACTTTTCGTTGACCTGCGCGACCATTACGGTATTACACAGATAGTCGTAAACGACGACTCCATGATCGCAGGCATGCCCAAGGAAACTGTCATTTTAGTCGAAGGAAATGTAACCGAGCGCGATGCCGAGACTGTCAACGCAAAGCTCGCAACCGGTATGATCGAGGTACGCGCTGACAAGATAGAAGTACTCGGTCCTGTAAAGCTCAATCTCCCCTTTGAGATTGACACATCCACAGAAACACGCGAGGAAGTACGCCTTAAGTACCGTTACCTCGACCTGCGTAATAAGAAAATACACGAAAATATTATTCTGCGCTCGAAGATACTTTCCTACCTCCGCTCGCAGATGGAGGAGCTTGGATTCCTCGAAATTCAGACTCCTATCCTCACCGCTTCCTCTCCCGAGGGCGCACGTGACTACCTCGTACCGAGCCGCAAGCACAAGGGCAAGTTCTATGCTCTTCCCCAGGCTCCGCAGCAGTTCAAGCAGCTTTTGATGACATCCGGATTTGACCGCTATTTCCAGATAGCACCTTGCTTCCGTGATGAGGATGCCCGTCAGGACAGATCGCCCGGAGAATTTTATCAGCTCGACTTTGAGATGTCCTTCGCAACACAGGAGGATGTATTCGAGGTTGCGGAAACTGTTGTTTACAACACATTTAAGAAGTTCTCCGACAAGCCCGTGTCCGCACCTCCCTTCAAGCGTATTCCGTTTGCGGAGTCGATGCTCAAATACGGCACAGATAAGCCTGACCTGCGCAATCCGCTTGAAATAAAGGATCTCACCGGCTTCTTTGCATCCCACGATTTTCTTGAAATCAACGGACGCACCATTCCGTTTAAGAACAAGCTCGTCCGCGGTATTGTGGCAAACTATCTTGTCAAGAAGGATGGCGACGGCGACGGAAAGAAAGCATTTGAAAAGGCAATTGATGCTTATTCACGCAGCATCGGCATGAAGTTCGGATGCGGATATATCACACTTGAGGACGGCGAATACAAGGGTCCTATTGCAAAGTTCCTCTCTGAAGCAGAAAAGACAGAGCTTACCGAGCTTTGCGGTATCAAAGAGGGAGATTCGCTCTTCTTTATCAGCGATGCCCCTGCAGTAATAAACTCGCTCGCAGGCCAGATGCGTACCTGGATTGCAAATGAGCTCAACCTCATCAACAAGGATGCATTTGAATTTTGCTTCATAGTTGACTTCCCGATGTATGAACGCAATGAAGAAACGGGTAAAATAGATTTCACACACAATCCCTTCTCAATGCCCCAGGGCGGCATGGATGCGCTCATGAACAAGGATCCGCTTGACATTTTCGCATATCAGTATGACATCGTATGCAACGGCGTCGAGCTTTCCTCCGGCGCTGTAAGAAACCACAATCCCGAGATTATGAAAAAAGCATTTGAGATCGCAGGCTACGGCGAAGAGGACGTCAAAGCGAAGTTCGGCGCACTCTACACCGCATTCTGCTACGGTGCTCCGCCTCACGCAGGTATGGCGCCCGGTGTTGACCGCATGATAATGCTCATCGCAGGCGAGGAAACCATCCGCGACGTAATCGCATTCCCGCTCAACGGAAATGCACAGGATCTCATGATGGGTGCACCCGGTGAAGTAACCGAGCTGCAGCTTCGTGAGGTTCATATAAAGGTCCGCGATTGATTATCGCTAATCTTTATATAGAGGAAAACGACTCGCGCTGCTTTGCAGCGCTCGGCAGGGAGGGGGGCAGAACCATCTCAAACGCCGAAGTTTCTATCCCCTCCCTGAACTCTCCCCCAACTCCTTGGCTAACGCTCGTATTTTATCATTATTGATATAGTTTAGACGAGCAGAGCGCAAGAAGTCAAGCCACAAACAAAATTCACGAAAGGATGAAATATATGCTTATTACCGATAAAGAATCCTTTTTACGCCTTCAGAAGCTTAACCAGCTCGCGCTGACAGATGCAGAGGAAGCCGCAGTTCTTACGTTCTTCTCTGACCGTAATGCCGACATCGCGGCGATGGATGCCGTCGATACCGAAAATGTCGAGCGCATGGTACACGTAATGCCTATGGAAACCGTTGTACGCGAAGACAAGGAGATCAAGCTCTTCACCCGTGATGAGCTTCAGAAAGCCGCTCCCGAATCGTACGAGGGCTATTGGCAAGTACCGCGTTTGGTTGAATAACGGAGGTTACAGAATGAAACTCTATTTAGCAAAAAATGAAAGCGCAAAGGCGCCTGCCGTTGTGCTCGATGATATGATCCTTACAAGCGAGCTTCCCACGACGGGCGGCTCGATGATGCTTGATGACTATATGAGCCTTTTCGGAGCAGATGTCTTAAGCAAGCTTACTTCCGCCGGTTATTCTGTAGCAGGCAAGGCAAATGTCGGCGAATTCGGCATCGACCTCGTTGGTGAGACCTCATATTACGGTGCAGTTACCGATGCAAGCGGAAATTTAACAAGCGCATCCGCAGAACTTGTTAAGTCCGGCGACGTAATCGCCGCAATCGGTCTTGATGTGAACGGTGCCGAGAGACGTGCCGCCGCAATGAGCGGACTCGTTTATGTAAAACCCACTTATGGTACGGTATCCCGTTACGGTACGATTCCTGCGGCTTGCTCCGGCGAGACTGTCGGGGTAACGGCAAGGACCGTTGACGACTGCAAGGCTGTGCTTTCTTCTATCGTCGGTCACGACGACAAAGACGGAACATCGCTTCCCGAGGCGAAGTGTGCGCTCGTAAAAGACGGCGCCGCATCGCTTAAAAAGGTTTCCGTTATAAAATCGCTCACAAAGGATATTGACTCCGCCACTGCCGCAAAGCTTGATGCTGTAACGGCATCTCTTGCAGGTGCCGGCATCACCGTCGATGAAATCGACTGCGATGTGCTTGCATATGCAAAGACCGCTTGGGGCATACTCATGTGTGCCGAGCTGTGCAATAATGTGTCGCGTTATGACGGCGTAAAATACGGTCACAGAACCGAAAATTACAAGACTATAGGCGAGCTTTATACGAACAGCCGCACCGAGGCATTCGGCGAGCTTGTGAAAACAGCCATTCTCTATGGCTCCGAAACCTTATCTGATGACAACTATATGCCGGTCTACGATAAATCTCTGCGTGTACGCAGAATAATCTGCGAGACCTTTGAAAAGCTTCACAGTGAGTATGATGCCATAATAATTCCTGCATGCTCAAAGTCTGCATATACCGAAGCTGACATATCGGCAAACAAGTATATTGCATTCGACGAGGCGCTCTACACGGCTCCCGCATCTATCACGGGACTTCCTACTGTAGTCGCAGGCGGCGTACAGCTCATCGGAAAGGCATTTTCCGAGAATACGCTGTTTGAAGCTGCAAAGCTCATCGCAAAGGAGGACAAATAAATGAGATACGAGACTGTTATCGGTCTTGAAGTTCATGTTGAGCTTGCGACCGAATCAAAGATATTCTGTTCCTGCTCCGCTAAATTCGGCGGAGAGCAGAACGATCACGTTTGTCCTGCCTGCTGCGGCATGCCCGGTATGCTTCCTGTCGTCAACAAGCATGTTGTCGATCTCGGTATGACTGCGGGTATGATGCTTAACTGCGATATCAACCGCACCACCACATTTGACAAAAAAAGCTACTATTATCCCGATCTTCCCTGCTCTTATCAGACCACCCAGTGGTTTGCTCCCGTTGCAGTAAACGGTCTTGTTGACATCGAAACCTCAAAGGGTAAGAAATCAATAAGAATCAAGCAGATCCACATGGAAGAGGACGCAGGCAAGCTCGTCCACGACGATTGGACCGACACCTCGCTCGTTGACTTCAACAGAACGAGTGTGCCTCTTATTGAGATCGTTTCGCAGCCTGATCTTTCAAGTGCAGAGGAGGTTGTCGCTTACCTTGAGCGTCTGCGCTCACTGCTTCGTTTTGCGAAGGTTTCAGACTGCCGCATGGAGCAGGGTTCGATGAGATGCGATGTAAACCTCTCTGTACGTCCCGAGGGTTCAACCAAGCTCGGAGTCCGTACCGAGATGAAGAACATGAACTCCCTCACCGCAATCACACGCTCAATCGAGTACGAGGTAGCACGCCATATCGACGCTATCGAAAATGGCACCGAAGAGCTTGTGCAGGAGACTCGCCGTTGGGATGACGTTAAGGGTAAATCCTACGCAATGCGCAACAAGGAGACAGCGGGTGATTACCGCTACTTCCCTGACCCCAACATCATGCCGATCGTTATCGACGATGCATGGTATAACGGAATAAAGGCATCACTGCCCGAATTTCCCGAGGTCAAGCGCGCACGCTATATCGACGAGCTTGGACTCACTGAATACGATGCTGACCTGCTCGTTGCAAGCCGTGCGTTCTGTGACTGCTTCGAGGGCGCATACGCAGTATGCGGCTCAGCAAAAGAGGTTGCGAACTGGCTTATTTCTGACTGCATGAACATCCTCAACCGCAAGCAAATGACCGTTGACGAATTGAAGCTCGACGGAAAATCGCTTGGCGAGCTGATAAAGCTCTGCATGGACGGCAAGGTCAACCGCGGAAATGCGAAGAAGATTCTTACTGAAATGTTCGATTCAGAGGAAATTATCGATCCTGCGGCATACGCCGAGGCAAACGGATATATCATCTCGAACGACACCGGAAAGATGGACGAAGTCATCAAAGCTGCTGTAGCCGCTGATCCAAAGGCAGTAGCCGACTTCAAGGGCGGCAAGGAAAAGGCACTCATGGCACTGTTCGGCAAATGCATGAAGGAACTCAAGGGCAACTGCGATCCGCAGGTGCTTCGAGAAGCACTTCTCGCTCATATCAATAGCTTATAAGCACTACGCCTCTCCGATTTCGGAGAGGCGTTTTTTATCAACTGTAAATTACTCTTGAAAAATCGTTTTGGATGTAGTATAATATACACAGCAAGCCCTGCTTCGCAGGCCTTTACGGCTTCGCCGTGCCGCGTTTTACGCGGCTGTGCCATTGTCGGCCTCGCAAAAATGCCGTTGCAAGCAAGCATTTTTGCTTCATGGCATAATAATTACAGAGAGAAAATAATGTAATAAGGGAAAAATACAATGTCTACTATTAAATTTCCATACGGCAAAGAATTTTTACACGCTGATATTCCCGACAGCCGGCTGCGCGGCATATTAACATCAAAGCTTCATGGATATAAAGCAAGCTTAAGTGAGGATGAACTCATCAAAGAAGCTCTCGCTTCTCCTATCGAATCACTGCCACTATATAAGCTTGCAGAGGGTAAAAACAAGGTAGTCATAATTGCCAGCGATCATACACGTCCTGTACCGAGCAAGATTATAATCCCCCCGATGCTTGACGAAATCAGACGTGGCAATCCTGATGCTGATATAACCATACTCATCGCTACCGGATGCCATCGCGGTACAACTAAAGCAGAGCTTACGGAAAAATTCGGTGAAGATATCGTAAGCCGCGAGAAAATAGTAGTCCACGACTGCGCGGATAGAGAAAATCTTATATGCATCGGAACTCTTCCGTCGGGCGGGGAACTTTCAATCAACCGCATTGCATATGAAGCAGACCTGCTTGTATCAGAGGGATTTATTGAGCCTCACTTTTTTGCCGTTTTTTCAGGTGGCCGAAAGAGTGTTCTACCCGGAATAGCAAGCCGTGAGGCAGTACTCGCTAATCACTGCTCGAAATTCATCGCGCATCCTTGTGCGCGTACCGGTATTCTTGAAAACAACCCTATTCACAAAGATATGCTGTGGGCGGCAAAATGCGCTCATCTTTCGTTTATCGTAATCGTGGTCATAGATGAGAATAAACGCCCAATATTCGCCGTCGCAGGAGATGTTGAGGCGGCTCATAAAAATGGATGCGAATTCCTTTCACAACTTTGCAAGGTTAATGCTTTGCCTTCAGATATAGTAATTACAACAAACGGAGGATATCCGCTCGATCAGAACATATATCAGGCAGTCAAGGGCATGACGGCTGCTGAAGCAACGATTAAAGATGGCGGCGTTATAATAATGCTTGCAAAATCAAATGACGGCCACGGAGGCGATCAGTTCTACCGACAACTTGCGGGGGAATCAGATATAGACAAAACGATGCAACAATTTTTATCACGCGGTCGATGCGAGACCATTCCCGAC
Organism: Candidatus Flemingiibacterium sp.; assembly: GCA_045634345.1. Taxonomy (GTDB): domain Bacteria; phylum Bacillota; class Clostridia; order Oscillospirales; family CAG-272; genus Flemingiibacterium. The sequence goes on from JAZRAB010000112.1 coordinate 12,317, forward strand.
CAGTGGCAAACACAAATATTCTTGCGAGTGCTCAAAAAGGCGACTGTTATCTACATATCTGATGCTCCAGACAACATGATCCGAGAAATGCATATGCTTCCGGCGCATTCGATTGAGGAAGCACTTGAAATGACGGAAAATATACTCAATAATAAAGATGCAAGCATCACTGTAATTCCCGATGGCGTTTCGGTTATAGTAGAAGAATAAATCAAAATTAAACAATCAACACAAGAGCGATGAACTGCTTAAAGCAGTTCATCGCTCTTTCTTTCAAACTCTGCCTTAGCACGATGTTTTTTACCAACATCCACTGCAACACTTGCGCGTTTTATCGTGCTCGATCCGAATTTTCTGCGTATTTCATCGACAGTCTTATCAAGCTGTCTCTCACGTTCAAGAAGACGTTCACGCTCCTCGTCGGGAAACAGTGATATCTGCTCGGCATCTCCCCTATCAATATCGGTTAATGAAAGTCCGAGCAAGCGAAGCGGAGTTCTCCCGTCCCACAGCTCATGAAGCAGCTGCACAGCTACACGGTAGACCTCGCCCGTAATATCGGTCGAAGCAGGTAGTTTCTTCTGATGCGAACGGTTTACAAACTCGCTTGTACGCATCGAAGCAGAGACACAATATGCGCGAACACCGTCCGCACGCATACGCGAGGTAACGCTGTCAGCAAGTGCAAGCATTATCGCATCCGCCGCTTCGTATGAGGTTACATCTTCTTCGAGAGTAGTCGAATTACTGTACCCTTTTGCATCCTCCTGCACCTCGTGCACGGGCGAATCATCGATCCCATTTGCGCATCTATGAATATACTCACCTTGCTTAATACCTAAAAATGAAATCAGTGTCCCAACATCACACCGCGCCGCATCGCCAATCTTACAGAGTCCGTGCCGTATAAGCTGTTCCGCAGTTGCAGACCCAACGCCAAACAGTTCCCGTACCGGTAGTCCCCACATCTTTTGCGGTATCTCATGAGAAAAAAGCGTGTGTACTCTGTCGGGTTTCTCAAAATCGCTCGCCATTTTCGCACATAGCTTGTTTTCGCCTATGCCTATGTTTACCGTAAATCCAAGTGTATCCTTGATTTCATTCTTTATCATGTGCGCCGCCGCTATAGGATCCGGATAAATTCGCTCGGTACCGCTCATATCAAGAAAGCACTCATCTATCGAGTATTGCTCGACAATCGGTGCGTACTTGCGGCAGACAGCTATAAATGCGCGCGAAGATGCTTCATACAGTCTGAAGTCCGGTTTAGCGAGAGCTAACTGTGGGCATTTTCGAAGTGCCATACCCACTGGCTCGCCCGTTTTGACGCCATATTTTTTTGCAGGAATAGACTTTGCAAGTATGTCGCCGCGTCTTGTTTCGCGTTCGCCGCCTATTGCGGACGGAATAAGGCGCAAATCAGGTTCACCCAGCTTCACTCGCTTCGTCGCTTCCCAAGACAAAAACGCACTGTTTACGTCAACGTGAAATATCAATCGCCGCAGCTCCATCGCCCCCCGAACATTTGTTTGTATTTATATTATACCACAACCTAATGAAAATTGCAATAGAAAAATAAGAAAAAATTCATATAGGCATAAATCAACACCTCTGCATTAATTACAGAGGTGTTGATTTTATTAACCTAACGTAATAATAATCTCTTCCGGCAGTATAAACTCCTCAAACTCCCATACCCCTTCGCTTGTTAATATAGCAGTATAATCGTGTTCTCGGACTATCATTTCTTCTCCGAGTCGCCGCGTGCTTACCCGTACCGTAACTGTCACAGTCTCATCGGAATTTTCACGGTACCCTACAATACGTCTGTTAAGATAATCATATTCTTCTCCGTCCACTCTCTTTGCGGATGCTTCCGCGCCAAGGAATGCATACGCTATATCTGTGGCATAGTCATATTTTATTCCCACTCCGTCATCGTACCCGTCAATGGCATCAAACACGGTAAATGTATCAAAAACCCACCTGCCCTGCTCATAAACAAGCATAAGCTCCTGCTCGCAAACGCCCTGCAGATAGATAATGTACGAATACTGCTCCCCGTCATACATTTCAACGGTCTCGTTTACATCGACACAGCGTATTACCCTTACCGTTGTATCATCAACAACCTCGTATTTCATTGTCTGCTCGCCCGCTCGCATATCCGTCCCACGGTCACCAGGACTCACATACAGCCTGCCGTCAAACTCCTTATACTGGAAATCGAACAAATATCCGAGCATATATTCAGTAAGCATCTCGGAAAAGCTCTCACGAAGGCGCGCATGAAATTCATCCTTTGTTTCGTATTCTCGAACGGGGAAATATGTATAGAATCCGCGAGCAACCTTAAGTGACTGATCGTAGATAGCATCAAGTGAGCTTATGTGAAGTTGATTCCAAATATCCGCTGCATGTGAAAGCAGCCTTTCGATATCCTCGCGCGAGGGAATCGCCGGATCGGTCAATATTTCAAATTCGGGGACATCATCTGGCGGAAAAACCGGCTCTGTTTCCGGCCCCGACGTATCCGGTACATCCGCTGATGTGCTTTCTATAGCGGCGATGGTACTATCTTCGGAATAGGGTGATTCTTCGATATCTTTCACAGTATCCGTCGGGATGTCGATATCACCGTTTGAAAGCGAGCAAGCACAGCAGCTAAGCGCCAATGCTACTATTGTTAAAAAGCTAAATATTCTGTTTGTCATAGGATATCCTCCGTTGTTTCGTTCGTCACTTGTTATGACGCTGAATGATTAAAAAAGTTCCGTGTTTTACTTTAATCGGTAAACGATATCGGGGAAGGATTAACCAAAACGCGGCATCCTCCCCCTTCGTATTCACTTTTTGCCGATTTTGAATATTTTCCGAAGCAACGGAACAAACAGTCTCGGCGATTTCATAACAACAACCTTCATAAATGTACATATCCCTTCACTTATGTGAATTAACAAGCAGTATTTCACGGCTCATTACAGCATATGCGCATTTTTGCAGGTTTGTTAATCGCGGCTCTCAATTACAAGCATCACACCGTCACCAAGCGAGATTTGTGCGCAATCGTCAGTAATTTCATTACTGACGGCATACGAATACCGGCGTGTCAGCTCAACATTGTCAAGCGGATAAAATACCCCCGTCACCGAAACGCCGCGGCAAACGTCCGACAACGCCACAAGCGACAGATACTTATATTCGCGCTTAACTGTAAATGTTTGTTTGTCGCCGTTGGTACACATAATATGTACTCGGTTGCGTCCGTCCGTCATCATGCCCACAACGCCTTGACGAGAAATATGCTCAAGTAGGAATACGCTTGATAGCGTATGGTCAAGTCTGCCGCCAAGACCGCCGACAATACAGACATTCTTCGCACCGCGTGCTATTGCTGTGTCAAGTGCGAGCTGTGTGTCGGTGTCATCCTTTACCGACGGAACGAGTATTTTCTCCATATCATCAAGCTCATTCGGAGCGAGCTTTGAGCGGTCAAGCGAATCGAGATCGCCGAGCAATATATCCGGCGTGACTCCGAGTCTGCGTGCCGTGAGATATCCGCTGTCTGCGGCAATGACAAGATCGTTCTTACCCGGCATCGGGGCAAGCTCGAAAAAAGAGTCTGCAAAAACCTGACCACCGGTAAAAATGTAACAGTCGAAATTCATTTTTTATCCCATTCGTGCTTATTTTTCAGTACATCATAAAATTCAAGATAACTCTTATGCCGCTCGGGCGGTATTTCTCCCGATTTGACTGCTTCAATAAGTGCACATCCATCCTCTTTCGTATGCGTACATTTTGTGTACCTACAGCAACCGATATACGGCTCAAACTCGCGGAATACATATGGCAGATCGGCTTTGGTGTAAAAATCAAACTGCACAAAATCAAGCATTCCGAAGCCTGGAGTGTCCGCTATATACCCATCGGTTCCCTCTCCAAACTGTTTTGCAAGGGGGTAAAGCTCAATGTGGCGTGTTGTATGACGTCCACGCTCGGTCTTTTGACTGATTTCGCCTGTCGCAAGTCCAAGCGACGGGAAAAGACGATTCATCAGCGTTGATTTTCCAACGCCAGATGCGCCTGCAAATGCCGAAACCTTATCGGCATTTTTACGAATGAACGCTTCAAGCTCGCCGCCATCAATAAAAAGCCCCTCAACGAATACCGAAAATCCGCATTTCCTATAGATATCCGCATACTTCTCTGCGGCATCCGGGGCAAGGTCGGCTTTGGTTATGACGATACCCGGCTCAATATGCTTGTACTCGGCGATGGTAATGAGCTTGTCCACCGTCGAAAGCGCAGGCTCGGGTTTCGCCGCCGCAACCACGGCAAATATAATATCGAGGTTTGCCATAGGCGGGCGTATAAGCTCGTTTTTGCGAGGTAAGACCTCGTCTATCATAACACCGCCGCGTGCTTCATCGCGCTGTCCGCGTCCGAGACGTGAATCGGCATCGGAAGCCATCGCAAGCTCGGTATCAAGGCGAACCACCACATTATCGCCTACAAGCAATGTCAGCTTCGCATGGCGGAACGCTCCGCGAGCCTTGCAGTAAAGCGTATTAGAATCAAGCTTCATGCCAACCTCGCGCAGCATATCAGCGTCATTGCGGCTTATAAGAATTTCATATATACCGCCAACGCCCTTTATGATTTTTCCGTTAAGTTTAAGCTCCATTTATGAAGTTCACTCCGTAGTTGTATCCTCTGCGGTATCCTCGGTGGTGTTCTCGCTGTTATCTGCTCCCGAATCACTCGAAGCAGAACCGAGACTCATAACAAAGTCAACCCTTGTCCCCCTCGGCACTTTAAGCTCCTTGACATGGCTCTGACTTATGACAAGTCCCTTGGCAACTGCCTCGCTCGATTCATATGAAACCGAACCAAGTTTGAGTCCGCTTTCAGTAATCAGCTTCATGACTGTCTGCTCATCCGCACCGTCGAAATCGGGCACTACCGTATACTCAATCTCCTGACCGCTGCTGACAAAAACAGTTACATAATCTCCGCGCTTAAGCGTCGTTTCAGGCACAGGCTCGGTACGTATAACGTACCCCTCGCTGATATACTCATGCTGTTCCTTTACGATATGAGGAATAAGTCCGAGCGCACGTATTTCAATCTCGGCATCGCGCGAATCCTTGTACGCATAGTCCGGAAGCTCACAGGTCTCCGCTCCCCAGCACACCTTCAACGTGAGATCGCACATTTGATTCTTCTCGGGATTTACCTTACGCTTCTCTTTAGGCAGAGGGTCTTGTCCAATAATCTCATATCGGTCATATTTTGCGTCATAGACATACTCAACCTCTACGTTGTAGCAGTCAGATTCAAGCTGGGCTTCAAGCTCCTCATTATATAACATTCCGACAAATTCGGGAACGCTTATCTGTCTTGATGTGTCCGTGGTAGTCACTTCAAACAGCTTTGTCAGTACAATAACCGCACTGATACAGCAAACGATCAGAAATGCACTAGCAACACCCGCGATAACCGGGAACATTGAGCGGCTGGCACGTGACGGACGAGTAAGCTTTTTAACATTAGAGGGCATCTGTTGCCCGCCGCCGACCAGCTCCGCAGCAGTATCGGTTTTGGGCATTTTAAATATAGTGCGCGGATTATTCTTGACCTGCGCAAGATGACGAAGCATCTGCGCGGCACTCTGGAAACGGTTGTCGGGGTTCTTTTCCATCGCGCCCATGATTATCTGCTCGAGTCCAATCGGGAGCGACGAATTAAGCTCGCGCGGAGGACGCGGACGATTCTTGACCTGCATTATAGCGACGGTTACAGGGCTGTCCGCAACAAACGGAAGCTTGCCCGTTGCCATTTCATACATCGTAACACCGAGCGAATAAATATCACTGCGGCGGTCGATCTTCTTGCCGCTTGCCTGCTCGGGACTGATATAGAATACCGTGCCGATAGCCTTATCGGTCATGGTCACGGTTTCCGCATTAGGCAGCTTGGCGATACCGAAATCCGCAACCTTTATCGCACCGTTTTTGAGCATCATAATATTCTGCGGCTTAATGTCACGGTGTACAACGCCCTTCTGATGAGCGTGGTCCAGCGCTAAAAGTATCTGCTCTGTAATACTCATTATCTCCCCAAAGGAGAGCGTACCCTTTTTAAGAATGTAATTTTTTAATGTAATGCCCTCAACAAGCTCCATTACGATATATTTGAGGGAATCCTTAACCGACACATCATAGATATTTACAATATTCGGATGCGACAGCATCGCAACCGCCTTGCTCTCATTAATAAAGCGTTTTACCGACTGAGCATCGTTATTTATCTCGTCCTTGAGCATTTTTACGGCTACGTTGCGGCGCATAAGCAGATCCGTCGCCTCAAACACAACCGCCATACCGCCGATTCCGATGACTTTGATTATTCTGTATCGCTTGTCAAAAACCTGACCCACGTATCTCTCAAACTGATCCATCATCACAGCTCCTTTATATATTTTACGAGCACCGCGGTTATATTGTCAGTGCCGCCCGCATCATTGGCTGCTTTTATAAGGCGATCGGTTTTATCACAAAGCTCTGCTTCTATATCTGTAACAACATCGATATCGAGATCAGAGGAAATGATAGAATATATATCCTCGGGGAGCATCAGACCCGAAAGTCCGTCCGAGCAAAGAAGTAAGTAGGCAACATCAAGACTTGAAAGCTCGACCGAGAAAATATCAGTCTCAAGCTCATCGGTAATACCGATTGCACGTGTGATCCGGTTTCTGAAAGGATGATTTCTTGCTTCCTCCACGCTCACAGTGCCGCTGTCAATAAGATGCTGAACATAAGAATGATCATGTGTTATCTGTGTTATTGTGTTGTCGGAAATAAGGTACAAGCGGCTGTCTCCGATATTTATGACATACACCGTATTGCCGCAGAAAAGTGCCGCAACCAGCGTTGTTCCCATTCCTTGATAGTCGTGTGAGCTTTGCGCAAGCTTATACACTGCTTGATTCGCGTCATGCGCAGCATCATCGAGAATTATGCATGCATCATCGCTGGTGAGCGTAAGCATGCCGTCACGTCCCACCTTGGCTGACGCATATTTCAGCGCACTCTCCACAAATGTTTCTATTGCCGTCTCGCTGGCAACATTGCCGCTCTTCGCGCCGCCCATACCGTCGCACACGACGCAGAGCGTGGCATTTTTGCATACGGGACGGATAACATAGCTATCCTGATTTTCCGTGCGCATCATACCCATATCACTTTTACCGAAAAAATTCATTGATACGATCATTCCTCTCTTTGGGAGTCCCCAAAATGCTTGTTATGGCAGTTATATAATCTTACATTTTTCTTTAAGTTTAGCGCGCCTGAGCTGCCCGCACGAGGCGTTTACATCACCGCCGAGTCTACGTCTGACGGTAGCGTTGATGCCGAGCGAATTAAGCGTTTCACAGAATTTCTTCACTGCGTCGCCGCTTGAACGTGAAAATCCACTCTCCTCGACCTCATTTACCGGAATCAAGTTGACATGTATCGGAAACGGCTTTGATTTGCGGTAAAGCCCCTGTTTAAGCGTATGTGCGAGTCGTCTTGCGTATTCGGCGGAATCATTTTTGCCTGCAATAAGCGTATATTCAAAGGATATTCTCCGCCCCGTCGCCGCAAAATAACGTCTGCAGGAATCAAGCAGTGCTTCAATATTCCATTTGTTGTTCACCGGCATTATTGATGAACGGGTCTCATCATCTGCCGCATGCAGAGATATCGACAGAGTTATCTGAAGATCGTGCTCTGCAAGCTCGTCTATCTTATCAACAAGACCGCACGTGGAAAGCGATATATGGCGCGATCCGATATTCAGCCCTGCCGGATCTCCGACAAGCTTCAGAAATTTTAATGTGTTATCAAAATTATCAAGCGGCTCACCAATGCCCATCATAACTATATTGGAAATGCGCTCGCCAATATCCCTCTCGGCGGCGATTATCTGTCCGAGAAGCTCGGCGGGACGAAGTTTTCTCACCAAACCGCCGATCGTGGATGCACAGAATTTGCATCCCATCGGGCATCCAACCTCGCTCGAAATGCATATAGTGTTTCCATGCTTATACCGCATAAAAACGCTCTCGATAACATTGCCGTCGTTGAGTCCAAAGAGGTATTTAACCGTGCCGTCAAGCTTTGATACCAGCTTTTGCTCAACGCTCGGAATATCAACAACCGCAGTCTCAGAAAGCTTTTCTCGAAGCTTTTTTGAAATGTCGGTCATTCCTTCAATGCCGACACCGCGATGCATCCACGAGAAGATCTGCTTTGCGCGGTATTTAGGCTCACCAAGATCTGAAAGGAACCCCTCAAGCTCGGGAATATCCATTGAAAGAAGATCGGCTTTTCCGTTTACATCAAACACGCTGATTACCACGTCCTTGCAAAGCAAAGACTTCCTTACTTGTCGATATTTTTGTCGGTTTCGTGAGCGAAATTGGCGACGAATCCGACAAAGGCAAAAATTCGTTGCGTGAAAATTTTATTTTTCTCGCTGAACCATTATTTTTTACGGAATTTAGCCACAAAGAAACCATCCGTTCCGTGTATATTCGGAAAGAGTGTAAGCATTCCGACGTAACTTTCAATTGTGCCGACTTTGAAATCTTCTGCTTCAAATTCACCGTTTTCTGCCAAAAAACGATTGACCACCGCTTCATTTTCCGCTCTGTTAAGCGTACACGTCGAATAACAAAGCACACCGTCGGGCTTAACATATGCTGATGAGTTTTTAAGTATAGAATACTGTATCTCGGGCAGCCTTTCAAAGTCCGCGTAGGATTTGTATCTTATTTCCGGCTTCTTTGCAATAACGCCAAGTCCCGAGCACGGCACATCACATAGCACCGTATCGGCACATTCCACAAGCGTTTCATCACGCTTGGAACCGTCTTTTTCAGCGGTTTCAATTATTTCAACGCCAAGGCGTTTTGCGCCTGATTCTACAAGTGAAAGCTTGTTTTTGTGAAGGTCAAAGCTTTTGACGCATCCGCTGTTATTCATCAGCATTGCCGCGCCGAAGCTCTTTCCGCCGGGGCACGCGCAGGTATCAATAAGTACTGTCCCCGGGGCGGGATTTGCCGCTAAACCGGCTATCTGCGATGCCTCGTCCTGTATATAGACGAGTCCGAGTGAAATAAGTTCCGACACCTCGGCAGGAAGTGTTTTTTTGAGAAGCCTTATGCCATACGGTGAGTATTCGGTCACTGCGGAAGCTATCCCCATTTTTTCAAGCTGCGACAGCAGCTCATCGCGCGTCGTTTTCAATGTATTAACTCGCAAGGTGACATCCGGATGGCTCTCGAACGACGCAAGCACAGCTTCGACATCGCACCCCGAATCTGTGAGAACGTCAATCACATCCTTGCCGCACGAATAACGTACAGACAAGAAGCGTTTCATATCGTCTCTGCTCGGATACGGCAGTGCAGCCTTGCTCATTGTCCGCAGGAAATTACGCAGTACCGCATTGATAAAGGAAGATGCGCGCGGAGCGTTCTTCTTTGCGAGATTGACGGTTTCATTTACCGCCGCGCTGTCGGGGATTCTGTCAAGCCAGATAAGCTGATACAGTCCGAGGCGAAGCAAGGTAATTACTTCGGAATCAAGCGCATCCACAGGCTTTGATGAAAGTTTCCCTATAATATAATCAAGTGTGATACGGCGCTCAATCGCTCCGTAAACAAGCGTTGTATAAAGTCCTTTATCGGCGCCTTCGAGCGAAAATCGCTTTATCGAGGAATCAATTTCAAGACTCGAATATTTTTTATCGCGCTCACATAAAACCAGCGAACGGTAAGCCGCCTCACGGGCGGTATATTTCTTCTTTTCCATTTATCTTCTTCTGTCCGAGCGCTTTGCAATAAGGAATATTCTGATTAAGTTGGCAAGCGATACAGCAAGCGCCGCTACATAGGTAAGCGCCGCCGCGGTAAGCACTTTGCGTGCACTTTTAAGCTCGTCGTTATCAAGCTGGCCCGATGAGGTGAGCGCATCCATCGCGCGCGAGCTTGCGTTGAACTCTACGGGAAGCGTCACAAGCTGAAATAGCGTGGAAAGTCCAAACGCTATAACGCCGAGATACGCAAGAGTCGGGAATGATAAAAGTATACCGAGAAGCACAAGGGGCATCGCAAGATTCGAGCCGATATTGGTAATCGGTATTATCGCCGCACGCACCTTCATTGGCGTATACCCGACCGCGTACTGCACTGCATGCCCTGCCTCGTGTGCGGCAACTCCGAGTGCTGCGGCGTTTGCACGTGAATGTACAGTCTCGGAAAGATACACCGTATTATCGCTCGGATTAAAATGGTCGGTAAGATCGCCCTTGACCTGTGCTATGCGAACGTGTGTAAGCCCGTTGGCATCAAGTATCCGTCTTGCCGCGTCAGATCCGGTCATTCCGCGCTTTGAAGCAATCTTGGCATATTTTGTAAAAGTTCCTTTTACATTAGCCTGCGCCCAGAAAGCGAATATTACTGCGGGCAGAACAAGAATAAGGTATGAAAGATCTATACCGTAAAAATACATACTAATCACCTTGTCTTTGCGAAGCAAAGACTTCCTTATTTGTCGATATTTTTGTCGGTTTCGCCTACGAAATTGGCGGCGGAGCCGGCAAAGACAAAAATTCGTTGCGTGAAAAATTCATTTTTCGCGCTAATCACCTTGTCTTTGCGAAGCAAAGACTTCCTTACTTTGAATATTTGGCAAGCACATCGCCGACAGCAATCTTTCTGCCGTTGATGTAATCCGCCGCGCGCATGCGGCTCTTTCCTTCGGGAAGAAGCTGTGTTACCGCAATCGAGCCTGTACGGCACGCAACCTCAATGCGGTTCTTTGGCGCATCACAGCTTAAAACCTCGCCGGGGGTACCATGTGTTTTCTGCGTGTCACAAAGCTCCGCGCTTATAAGCTTGAGCGATTTTCCGTTATGAGTGGCTACCGCAAGTGGGAACGGAGAAAGTCCACGGATTCGGTTAAACACACTCCGCGCATCGGAATCGAAATCAAGCACACAGTCGGCATTTTCAATCTTCGCCGCATATGTGGAAAGGCTGTCATCCTGCTTTTCTCTGCTTGCAGTACCGTTTTCGAGCGCCGATACGGTCTCAACAAGCAGTTTTGCGCCTGCATCGGCAAGCTTGTCGTGCATGGTCTCAAAATTATCGTTATCCTCTATCGGAACTGCAACTTTTGAAAGCATATCTCCGGTGTCGAGTCCGACATCCATATACATTATCGTTATTCCGGTCTCGCTCTCTCCATCGATAATTGCACGCTGTATCGGCGCGGCGCCGCGATAACGCGGAAGCAGTGAGCCGTGCACGTTGATGCATCCGAGAGAGGGATAATTTATCACATTCTCGGGAAGTATCTTGCCGTAAGCCGCAACGATTATAAGCTCGGGGGCAAGACTGTCAAGCAGTGCGGCAAATTCCTCACCGCGCAGAGTTGACGGCTGATATACCGGTATCCCATTCTCCTCGGCGCACACCTTAACCGGCGGCGGAGTGAGTATCATTTTGCGTCCCTTCGGCTTGTCCGGCTGGGTAACAACGCCCACCACGTCAGCTCCGGCAGATATAAGCGACTCAAGCTGTATTTTAGCGAAATCGGGCGTACCCATAAACAATAATTTGGATTTCATATCAATTCTCCGCAGTTTCAGGCTTCAACTTCGTCCGGATCAAGCATGCGTATTACTTTATCCGTAAACAGAACACCTTCAAGATGGTCAAGCTCGTGGCAGAACGCACGTGCCGCAAGCTCCGAGCCTTTTACAGTGTGTTCCTTGCCGTCGAGCCCCGTGTAACGTACAGTAACTGTCATCGGTCGGTCGGTTATGCCCCACTGGTTCGGCACGGAAAGGCATCCCTCCACATCCTGCTGATTGCCCTCTCGCTTGATTATCTCGGGATTTATCATGATATAAGGTTTATTTTCCTCAACCTCGACAACAACCATCCTGCGAAGCTTGCCGACCTGAACTGCTGCAAGTCCACAGCCGTTTGCCGCGCGCATTGTTTCCACCATATCTGCGGCGAGCGTCTTTATACGCTCGTCTATAACATCAATGGGACGGCTTTTTTTGCGAAGGATCGGGTCTCCATCCTTTACTATGTTCAGCTTTGCCATAAATAATTCCTTTGTCTTTGCAAATCAAAGACTTCCTTATCTTCAATATTTTTGTCGGTTTGCACACAAATTGGCGGCGAAGTGAACACAAGCATCACAGCGATGCAGGGTTTATGTCAACCGAAATTGCCGCCTTTGCGCTTGCCTTGGGAAAATCCGCCATGAGACGGCAAATCAGCTCACGCATACGCTTTGTAACCTGACATTTAATTATTATTCTCATTCTGAAAACATTATTTACTTTATATATCGGTGCTTCAAAAGGACCGAAAATGTACATAGGTATATCCGAGAACTCACCGCAGGTATACTCGCGCAGTCTTGTATCAAGCTTTAGCACAAGATCGAGAACCTCGCGTTCATCTTCGCCGTGTACACAAAGAAGCACAAATTCGCAGAACGGCGGGAACTGAAGCTGACGCCGAAGCTTGATCGCACTTGAATAGAAGCGGTCATAATCCTGCATTGATGCTAGTTTTATGGTTTCGTTATCGGGGGAATATGTTTGTATGACCGCTCTTCCGGGTTTATCGGCACGTCCGGCGCGTCCTATTACCTGCGTAAGCAGAGCGAATGTACGCTCGGTTGCGCGAAAATCGTCAAGATAGAGTGCGCTGTCTGCGTTAATTATGCCGACAAGTGTAACATCCGGGAAATTATGTCCCTTTGTAACCATTTGCGTGCCGATAAGTATATCCGCTTTGTGCTCACGGAACTGCGAAATTATCGCTTCATGCGAGAATTTCGCACTTGTAGCATCTGCATCGAGACGCAGAATACGCGCATCTGGCCAGAGTGCATGAAGCTCCTCGGCAACAAGCTGTGTACCAAATCCCTTTCGGGTTATATGCTCTGATTGGCACTTCGGACATATTTCGGGTACGGTCTGCGTGTATCCGCAGTAGTGGCATTTCAAAAGATCGCCGTCGTATTCACGGTGATAGGTCAGCGAAACCGAGCAATTCGGACAGGTCACAACCTCACCGCATTTAAGACAGCTCACAAAATTATTATATCCTCGTCTGCCGACAAATAATATCGACTGTTCCCCATTTGCGAGATTTTTTTCAAGCTCGCCGCGAAGCACTTCGCCAATCGGGGTTATCTGTCCCTTTGTCGAATCGAGGCGCAAATCGGCTATTTTAACCTCGGGAAGAGTGGAATTTCCATACCGCTCATTCAGTGTGACAAGCGTGTATATCTCCTCTTTTGCGCGGTAAAACGATTCAAGTGACGGAGTTGCCGAGGCAAGAAGCATGAGGGCATTATTTTTTGCCGCGCGATAACGCGCGATATCACGTGTGTGATACTTCGGATTCATATCCGACTTGTATGTGTGCTCCTGCTCCTCGTCAATAACTATCATGCCGAGATTGTCAAGCGGAGCAAATATCGCCGAGCGCGTCCCTATGACAACATCGACCTCGTGGGCACGTATGCGCTTCCACGTGTCAAGCTTTTCACCGTCGGACAGTGATGAATGTATCACCGCCACACGTTCACCGAAATAACCGCAGAAAAGATCGACCGTCTGACCGGTCAAAGAAATCTCCGGCACAAGTACAATAACAGAACGTCCGTCCGCTATTACGCTGTCAATCACCGATTTTATAACGCGAGTCTTTCCGCTTCCGGTAACGCCGTAAAGAAGTGCCGCGCACGCTTTTCTTGATATGGCAAGCTTTTTGAGCGAGCGGTATGCACGCGCTTGCTGATCACTTAATGTGTTGTCGTCGGGAATACGTCCGCGCCCTCTGTAGGGATTGCGTATAAGTTCACATTCACGAACAGACAAAATCCCTTTGGCAACCATGTTCTTGAGTACCGACGAAGAAACCTGCACCTTATCAAGAAGCTCGCTTGCAGAGCACTCTTTGTCAGCTATCAACTCCACAGCGCGTTTTTGCGCTGCCCCAAGCCGCAGCTCAGACGTAT
>JAZRAB010000113.1:0-5989 GCA_045634345.1 Candidatus Flemingiibacterium sp.
GCACGCTGAACGTGTAAACGGCTACGATCCTTTCGCAGTTATCGACGCTGTATCCCGCAAGAAGGAACTCCTCCTCGCAGGCAAGGGCCCGGCTCTCCTCGACGTAGTTACCTACCGTGTATCCGGTCACTCCCCCTCTGACTCCTCCACTTACAGAACCGTTGAGGAGATCGGGGCTTGGAAGGAAGCAGATCCGATCGTTGCATTCAAGAATAAGCTCATCAAGGGCAAGATCGCAACTGAGAACGAGTTTGCGGTTATGCATGAGGAGATCACCAAGCGCATGACCGAGATCATGAAGCTCGCTATCAACGACGAGATCTCGCCTCGTATGGATCTCCAGAAGGAGCCCGGCGGCATTTCGTCCATCATGTTCTCCAACCAGAAGGTTAAGAGCATGGATCCTACCCGCGAAGCAGACGTTCTCATGCCCAAGGAAGAGTGCCCCCGCGTTAAGGAGAACGCAGGCAAGATCAGAACCGCTACCGGTAAGGACGGCAAGCCTGTTTCCAAGATGAAGATGTACAACCTTACCGACGGTCTCTTTGAGCCGATTATCGATAAGTTCTACGAGGATCCTACCCTCATCGCTTACGGTGAAGACAACCGTGACTGGGGTGGAGCATTCGGCGTTTACAAGAAGATGACCGAGGCTATTCCTTACCACAGATTCTTCAACTCGCCCATTTCCGAGTCCGCTATCGTTGGCTCCGCAGTAGGCTACGCAATGTGCGGCGGCCGTGCTATCGTTGGGCTTATGTACGCTGACTTCATCGGTTGTGCAGGCGACGAAATCTTCAACCAGATGGCTAAGTGGCAGGCAATGTCCGCAGGTATCCTTAAGATGCCTATCGTCCTCCGTGTTTCCGTCGGCTCCAAGTACGGCGCACAGCACTCTCAGGACTGGACCGCGCTCACCGCTCACATTCCGGGTCTGAAGGTAATCTTCCCGAACACCCCTGCAGACGCAAAGGGTCTTATGACCTCCGCTCTCGAGGGTACTGACCCCGTTATCTGCTTCGAGTCGCAGAGAATTTACGGTATTGGCGAGCAGTTCATGAAGGACGGCGTTCCGGAAGGTCACTACGAGATCACTCTCGGCGATCCCGACATCAAGCGCGAGGGTAAGGATGTTACCATTCTCACCATCGGTGCTACTCTCTACCGTGCACTTGACGCTGCAAAGACTCTCGAAGAGAAGTACAACATCTCCGCAGAGGTTATCGACGCACGTACTATCGTTCCGTTCGACTACTCGAAGGTTCTCGAGTCCGTTAAGAAGACCGGTAAGATCGTTATCGTCGGCGACGCTTGCGAGCGCAACTCGGTAATGAAGGATATGGCTGCTAATATCGCAGAGTTTGCATTCGATTACCTCGATGCTCCTCCGATCGCTCTTGGTTCTCGCAACTGGATCACTCCTTGCTACGAGCTTGACCATGAGTTCTTCCCGCAGGCTGACGGTATCATCGATATCATTCATGAAAAGCTCATGCCCATCCCGGGTTACGTTGCAAAGACCAACTGCAGCGATGTTGAGCGCATGAATAGAAGCAAAGTAGGTCTGTAATTTATACAATTTGAGGGGCTGTTTCTGACAGCCCCCTTGATTTTATTAGTTTATTGTGTTCGCTTCGAGCGTTGGTGCTCCCGAGCGGCGCTTTGCGCCGCCTGCCGTGGTTGCGAGGGCTCTGCCTTCGCGCTCCCGTTTGCTCGCGGCGTTTCACGCCGCGAGAGCAGGGGGGCTGCCTTGCGCTCAAACGCCGCTCCAATCCGCCCCCCTGCACCCCCTGCTCGGCTCGGCTAACTCGGCTTTTGTTTTATAATAAGTTGAATTGCTTTTGGCCGCTAAAAAAATTAATGTAGCAAGAGAGACGCTTGCGGCTAAACGGTCGTTGGGACACCGAACCGAAGCGGAGGAGCGGAGGTGAGGAGGGCCCCGACTACCGAGAGCGTTCCCCTCGAAGCTCTATGCGAACACTCTATGAGCGAATGCGTTGTATAAAGTTCTTTGCCGAGCTTTCTTCCAAGAAAGCGACTCGTCCTTCCCCCAAACGCTAACAGTATCAAAAAACCGAGGTCACATATGAAATTATACATCAACACACACACCAATCCATACTTCAACCTCGCGGCTGAGGAGTATCTGCTCACGCACGCCGTGGACGATATAATCATGCTTTGGCGAAACGAAGCGTCGGTCATTATCGGCAAGAACCAGAACGCCTTTGCCGAGATCAATTTTGACTTCACCCATGGGCATAATATCAAGGTAGTACGCCGTCTTACCGGCGGCGGCGCGGTGTTCCACGACCTCGGCAACGTGAATTTCACCTTTATCTCCCCAAGCGGCGGTAAGCTCGCGGACGGAATTGTCGAGAGGGGACTCGATTTCGCACACTTCACCGCTCCTATTATCTCCGCGCTTCGTTCACTCGACATTGACGCAAAGCTGTCGGGACGCAATGATATTATCGTTTGCACAGAGGACGGCGAGCGCAAGGTTTCGGGCAACGCACAGTGCGTGCTCGACGGCGTCACCCTGCATCACGGCACGCTTCTCTTTTCCGCAGAGCTTTCACGTCTCCAAGGCGCGCTCAACGTCGATCCCACCAAGCTCAAATCCAAGGGCATTGCAAGCGTCCGCAGCCGCGTGGCGAACATACGCGATCTGCTCACAAGCGATATGCGCGAACGGATGTCAGATGCCGCGGCATTTGAAGCGTACCTTGCCGAGCGGCTGTCACGCAAATTTGAGTGTACGGCGGAGCACCTTTCCGAAGATACAGAAGCGGCGATACAAGCACTCACTGATGCGAAATATTCGACAGATGAATGGAATCTTCGCCGTTTCGGGAGCTTCGAGCGGCAATGCCGCAGACGCTTTGACTTCGGCTCTGTCGAGGTCTCGTTCAGCGTCAAGAACGGCGTGATTTCCGATATCGCAATAGGCGGCGACTTCTTTGGCGTGCGCGATGCAGATGACCTTGCCGATATACTGCGCGGTACCGAGTATTCGCGTGCCGCAATTGAGAATGCTCTGCACACTTTCCCTGTCGGAGACTGCATATCGGGCGCAAATGCGGAGAATATAGCCGATTTGCTTTGCGAAATTGACACTATTTCGTAAATGTTACATTTAGTTAATGAAAAGTTCATTCCTTTTGAAGATAAATATATTAAAATATTAATACAGTACTCAGCGAATTTATATATTGAAAGGAACTGATATCATGAACAAGCTGAACGACGAGAAAATTGATTTCCTCTTCAAGGGTATTCTTACCCTCGAAAACGTGTCCGAGTGCTACAGCTTCTTTGAGGACCTCTGCACCGTCGCAGAGCTTCAGGAAATGTCCAAGCGACTGCTCGCGGCTAAAATGCTTAAGGATAACTATATCTACACCGAAATTGCAGAGCGTACCGGTCTTTCCACCGCTACTATCAGCCGTGTAAACCGCTGTCTTAAATACGGAAGCGACGGTTACATCACCGTTCTTGAGCGCCTCGAGCGCATGAAATAAGCCGCGGGACAACTGTAAATGGACGCATACACGTCACTTGCACCCGTATATGACCGTCTCAACGCGGACATCGACTACGCAAAATGGGCAGACTATATCGAGCGGCAGTTCAAGCTTCATGCGAGGACAGCCCCCGAAAGTATACTCGACCTTGCCTGCGGTACAGGCAATATAACCGTCGAGCTTGCTCGCCGCGGATACGATATGACCGGCGTTGACCTGTCCGAAGATATGCTCGCTGTTGCACGTAAAAAGTGTGACGGGGAGCGTTTTCGTCGTTCTGTCCTATTAATACGGCAGGATATGTCGGAGCTTGAGCTTTACGGAACGGTAAATGCGGTCGTCTGCTGTCTTGACAGCTTGAATTATCTCACAAAAACCGATGCACTTATGCGTGCTTTTGCGCATGTCCACAACTATCTTGACCCCGATGGGCTTTTCATTTTCGATATGAACACTCCTGCGAAGTTCGAGAAGGTCTACGCCGACAACGCCTACATTCTCGAGGATGAGGGCATACTTTGCGCATGGCAGAACTGCTACAATAAAAAAACCAAGCTATGCGACTTTTACCTCAGCATTTTCACCGAGGACGAGAACGGCAGATGGTGCCGTTTCGATGAAGAACAGCGTGAGCGTGCATATTCTTTGAAAACGGTAAAGAAGCTGCTCTTGGATACAGGCTTTGAGTTGTGCGCACTCGCATCCGATTTTTGCGGCAGTGCGGTGGATGATAGCACCGAGCGCTGGTATTTTGTCGCACGTGCGAAAAAATAATAATATTTCAGGAAGTAACAATGAATCAGAAATCAACCATACTGCGTGCAATGACCAGAGACGGCAGCGCACGCGCGTTTGTTATAAATTCAACCGATATCGTAAACACCGCAATCGGATACCATAAGACTACGCCCACCGCATCGGCACTGCTCGGCAGAACGCTTACCGCCGCATCGATGATGGGAACGCTTCTCAAGGATAAGGGCAATACGCTCACTCTCAATATCCGAGGGGACGGTCCGGCAAAGAATGTCATCGCGGTCTCCGACTATGCGGGAAACGTAAAGGGTTATATCGCCGAACCGTATATCGACATTCCGAAGAAATCGAACGGCAAGCTCGACGTGTCCGGCGCCATCGGGCACGGTACGCTGTCGGTGGTCAAGGACATCGGTCTAAAAGAGCCGTATTCGGGCATGATAAATCTCGTCAGCGGCGAGATTGCCGAGGATATTACACAGTATTTTGCCGCGAGCGAGCAGACGCCGAGCCTTTGCGCTCTCGGCGTACTCATTGACCGCGACTATACCTGCAAGGCGGCAGGCGGCGTGCTTGTCTCGCTTCTTCCGTTTGCGGCAGAGGAAACGATAGACCAGCTTGAAAAGAACGCCGAAAAACTGTCGAACATCTCCCGTCTGTTTGACGAGGGCAAAACCTGTCAAGAGGTACTTGACATCGCGCTTGAGGGAATCGAGTACGACCTCTTTGACGAGCTTGACGTCGGTTACGCCTGCGATTGCTCGCGTGAGCGTTGTGCGCGCGCGCTTGTGAGTCTCGGCAAAAACGAGGTGGACGGCATATTTGCCGAATGCCGTAGCGAGGGCAAGCCGGAGGAGATACAGTTCGAGTGTCACTTCTGCGACAAAAAGTATCTTTTCACCAAGACAGATGCTGAAAAAATGTTTAAGTGATGCAATATTTTCCATGCGGCGGCATATAATATCCAATGTGCTAGAATATATCCGCATCGGTTCATAGCGGCGACTGAAACAGCTAATATAAAATATTTGTTGTTTTGCAAAAAAAAATTCCGAAAAGGTATTGACAAACGAAAAGCAACGTGATATAATATAAAAGTCGCAAGACAACAGCCTTGCGATAATGTGGAAGCTTAGCTCAGCTGGGAGAGCATCTGCCTTACAAGCAGAGGGTCACAGGTTCGAGCCCTGTAGCTTCCACCATAATGGCCGGGTAGTTCAGCTGGTTAGAACGCTAGCCTGTCACGCTAGAGGTCGTGGGTTCGAACCCCATCTCGGTCGCCATTATGCCTCTGTAGCTCAGTTGGTAGAGCAGGGGAGTGAAAATCCCCGTGTCGTTGGTTCGATTCCGACCGGAGGCACCATGCTTCGGCAATAGCCGGAGCGATATGCGGATTTAGCTCATTTGGTAGAGCGCGACCTTGCCAAGGTCGAGGTGGCGGGTTCGAGCCCCGTAATCCGCCGCATTTTTTTATAACGATGCGCCCCGATTTTTCGGTGCGCATACGGCGCCATAGCCAAGCGGTAAGGCAGAGGTCTGCAAAACTTTTATCGCCGGGTCCGATCCCGGGTGCCGCCTCCAAAAACAAAAGCACTGCAATAGCAGTGCTTTTGTTTTTGGAACGATGTGTTCCGCAAGCGGAACGTGATGTGCACTTAGTGCGTGATGTTTGCTTCGCAAGTGATGTACGCTTCGCGCGTGAGGAT
>JAZRAB010000114.1:0-6759 GCA_045634345.1 Candidatus Flemingiibacterium sp.
CCCGACTGACATTGCTGCCGGAGACACCAGGGTGTTCCGTATGCCTGTTGGTGATGTTACTGTTGATTCAACTGTGACGTTTAAAATGTCATGTACTAATATTTCGTCGCTTGTTACAAATGATACATTGCCGACGGTATACGTTAACTCCAAGCTTTGCGAATATGTCGAATCACAGACCGATAGAAGTGGAATTACCACTTATGAGATGATGTGCTTTGAGATTCCGAAGGAAGCTCACGATGACGGTTATATGGTTATTGAGATTACCGCAAATCAGGGAATCTGGACAGACCATATGGAGATCACCGTAGTACCGAACAGATAATATAAGTGGCACGGAGGTGTCATCCTCCGTGCCAATCAACCGCTTTTTGCACACACTCTAAGGAGAAATATTTTATGAAAGGTATTATTATAAATTCCGACGCTGACGGAATTTTAAAGGGTATCGGAAAGAAAGGCGCACCGCCTACTACTGCAGAGGATATTCTGAAATTCCCCGAGGCCTTTGAGGGCTCGCAGATAACCGACTAT
This sequence comes from Candidatus Flemingiibacterium sp., assembly GCA_045634345.1. GTDB lineage: Bacteria > Bacillota > Clostridia > Oscillospirales > CAG-272 > Flemingiibacterium. The sequence goes on from JAZRAB010000114.1 coordinate 538, forward strand.
TTTATCAATGTCGCCGAGAACCTGACGACATTCCCGTCGGAGCGTTACGAGAGCTATGTGAGCAAGTATCACCAGAAGATGGAAAACGGCATTCCGGTTGATTACTCGGAAGGCATTGTCGCAAGAGGCGCACACATTGTTTTTGACGAGCTTAAGGTTGACCACAATGCTCTGATGATCGAAGGCTTCAAAAAAGTCGGTATTAATCCGTGGATATCCTTCCGCATGAACGATGTTCACGATAGGAGAATGCAGGCATCATTCAATCTTACCGACTTTTTCCACGAGCATCCCGAGTACCTGTGCGCCAAGCATCCGCCGGAAATGTGGATGACCAATTCCGACGACTGTACATACGACTATACGGCCGAGGAAGTCCGCGACTTTTTTTACGGCATAATCGAGGAATCGCTTGAGCGTTACGACTGCTACGGAATCGAGCTTGATTTCCTGCGCGACATACATATGTTCGCAATCGGCAAGGATTACGACGGCGTTGAGATACTTAACGAGTTCATGAGACGTGTCGATGCTCTCGTTGCAAAATATGAGAAAAAATACGGACACGAGTTTAAATTTGCTGTCCGCGTGGCGCCCGACATACAGACAAACTTCAATTTCGGTCTTGACGTTATGCAGTGGGTACGCGACGGAATCGTTGATATGATTATCCTTGGAAATCACCTCGCGTCGGTTGACAACGATATGCCGATAAAGCTTTGGAAGAATCTCACCGAGCCTTACGGAACATCAATCGTTGCAAGCATTGACATGGCAACTGCTGACATGGGTATCGCACCGTCTCCCGGATATACGAGCCAGCATAATATTGAAACAGTAGCGGCGTTTGCGGCACACGCATACGCACAGGGCGCGGATAAGCTTTATTTCTACAATTATTTTGTAACAAGCCCGCATCATCGTTTTAATAAGAATGCTCCGCTCATTCCGGACCCCAAGGCAGATGTTTTCTGGGACGGCAATATGTACTGGACGATAATGAACACCGTCGGAGACCCCGATGCAGTTCAGGGTATGAACCGCAGGCACATAATTACCTATAAGGATATACGTGCTCCGTGGGAGACCTTGGGCGGAGTCGGACGTCAGCTGCCGAACGGATTTAATAGAGTCGGATGTTTTAAGCTGTTCGTGGGAGACATTCCTGAGAATGCGGAGGTTACACTGCGTGTGGGCGTTAAAGACCCCGAAAAGGCGGCGGCTAATCCACCTATGGTGTATACGAACAATGTCAAATGCGAGTATATTGGCACCGAGCTTGATGAGCGCTTTGCGAAAAATACGCTTTTGTGCTATCGAATCCCCAAGGAAGCTCACGGCAACATGCTTTGCCCGTATTTCGGTTTGCATGAATATACCCATTTTACATATATCGAAGCATTTATAAAAGTTTCAGAATGATTTTATTATCAGAAAGGATTATATTATGAAAAAGATTTTAAGCATTATTTTCGCCGTATGTCTTGCGGCATCCCTCATCACTGTAGTGCCAGTTTCGGCGGCAAGCAATGAGGTTCTTGTCGGTACTCCTGTTGTTGACGGTTATGTCGATGATATTTACAAGCAGTCCCTTGCAATAGTTATCGACGGCGACCCCGCAAAGAATGAGTCCGGCACCGATTGGTGGGATGCAACCGGAAATTTCTATGCGCTTTACGATAGTCTTTATGTTTACATTGTAGCTGAGGTTAAGGATGATGATGTTGTTTCCGCTGCAGATAAATATGTTCTGCGCGACTTCAACCCCTACAAAAATGACTGTGTAGAATTTCGTCTTGACTTTAACGACGGCGGTCTCGGAAGCTACACCGAAAACCCCTCTTTCTTCAAGGTCGGAATCGATGCTTTCGGTAAGCGTGTTTATACACTTGCATCCGAAGTTTTCGATGTAAATACCTGTGTTTATAAGACCAGAATTACCGAGGACGGATACGTTATAGAGGCAGCAATACCGCACAGCACACATGATAAGAACCAGCTTCTCAAGGTTGGCAAGCTCGGCTTTAAGGTATGGCTCTATGACCTTAACGCTGAGGCAGAAGGACTCTCTTGGCCTGAGGAAAATCTTGACTATGTTCACTACGGAATGAATTTTGGCAAGGAAGCATTCGACGGTGCATATCATTGGCCGCTTTCAAACAAGAAGGTAGTCGGCGGCGCAACTCCGACTCCCGATACGACCGCAGCTCCCGAAACGACAGTTGCTCCCGAAACCACAGCAGCTCCTGAAACAACAGAGGCTCCCGAAACAACCGTAGCTCCGGATACAACAGAGGCTATCGACACCACCGCCGAAGTGGGAGAGGTCACCACTGTAGCGGCAGAGGACACCACCGCTAACGCAGAGGATACTACCGCAGAGGCAGAAGACACCACTGCTAAAGCAGAAGATACCACCGCTGAAGCAGAAGATACCACTGCTGAAGCAGAAGATACCACCGCAGCTCCCGAGACCACAAAACCTGCAGACACCGATGATGAGGGCGGCATCAACCCAATTGCAATTGTCGGAATCGCAGCGGCGGTTGTTGTGATTGCAGCAGCTGCAGTTATTATCGCCAAGAAAAAGAAGGCGTAACTAACCAAGCTAGAACCCACAATTAATTTTGTGGATTCGTCTCATACATTTCTTCAGCCAAAACGGCGTACCGATACGGTACGCCGTTTTGGTTTGGGAAAAACAGTGGGCAAACCGTAAGGCTTGCCCACATGACTGTTTAACTTTAAAACATCCAATTGAAAATCGGATATTGCCGGTTGATATAATAATATTTTGCTTAATTTTTGTTTTTTAACTTCAGAGTGATGTGCTTAAGCTTCGGAGAGATGAGCAAATATCCGTCCTCGGACCGCGTCACTCCCTCGGGCAGACTGAAATCCATATTCTGTGCGTTAAGATACAGTCTCGTCTGTGGGAAGCTGCCGCGTCTTGTTACGGTTATGCTGTGGCAATTTGCGCGGATGCTTACGGTTCCGAAGCTGCAGCGCAGATCCTTTACCGTGAAGCCCTTGCCGTCAAACCAATCAGCAGGAACGCCTTTTAAGAGTTCAATTCTGTCCGAATCCATCGTCTCATAGCAGAACATCATATTAAGCATGATGTTGTTTAAGAGGATTGACGGTGCAGATGTATCTGCTTTGGCGTATGCGTGGTTGTTCCGGAAGCTTACCTGCTCATAATATGTGTGGAAATCAAGCAGGCCGTGATAGCGTGCGTGCGCGGCAAGAAGGAGTAAATATTTGTCTATGTGCCCGCGTTCCATATAGTTGATAGCGAGATTATATGCCGGCCAATCATCAAGCCAACGGTTGAAGCGTATCATGCCGAGAAGCTCTCCGCCATAGTCCTCACGCAGTGTCAGGATCGGCGCTTCCTGCTCGGGAGTCAGCATGCACGAGGAAAGAAGCTCGGGATAGTAGCGATAGTTGCTGTAGCGATTTTCTCTGAAATCCTGCTGTGCCCAGTCAAATTCGGTATACCGTTCAGACACCTGCGTAAAATAATTTTCTAATGCGTCCGGATCAACGGGGACGGTCGTTTTATTGCATCTGCTCATTGTCCACGGCAGTACGGAATATTGCAGGCAGAATGGCACAAGCTTGCCAAGATGAGTGTCGATTGTGCATTTTTTGCATATAAGCTCGAAGCTTTCACGCAGACGCTGCGCGGCATCAAGAACATGATCGGTATTGCCGCTTGATTCTCCGAGTATGCTTGCACCTGCTTCGAGTCCTCTGATGCTCCATGCTGTATTCTGCAGATAATCTGCAATTCGCTCGTTTGTATCAGCCTCGGCACAGGTGCGGACAACATACGCACCGGGAACGGTTTCACATGGGATGATTCTCGAAATTATATAATTACACATGGCGAGAACTCGGTCCATACAGCCGCTTATCATGGAATTACCATGAGCTGCACGGTGATACCTCGAGATCACCCACAAGAGCTGCCCGATTTCGGATGCGGAGAAACCGTAGGCTTGGAGATATCCTTGACGGTAAAGGAGTCTGCCGAAGGGATCGACTGCGAATGAGAGCAGGTAATGCGCAAGTATTCCTGCGCGGTCGAGCTGGTTTGACAGGGTGTACGCAAGAATTGCCGTTATGTAGTTCGGTGGGAAAAAGTTGTGATTGGCAAGTCCGTAGAAGCGATGACCGTAATGTGCCTGCGGACCGTTGAAAAGATTCGCAATTGAAAGCTGTGTTCCGTAGTAGCTTCGCTCAAGCTTCTTGTCGGGGATTGATATTTGCGCACTGTGGGAGAGAAAATCGTCACAGCCGTATATAAGTCCGGCAAGACAGTCATAAAAGCGTTCGGCAAGAACCTCACATTCATTTGTAAAATTGCATGCCTCTGCGCCGACACTGCGGTATTCGATACGTGTTACCTTTTTTTGCGGCAGGGATATATATACGTTGCGCACCCAGACCGCAGGAGCAAGGCGCAGGTCGCCGACCTCCATCAGATACATGCTCTCAAGAATTTCAGTATCCGTGCGGTGTACATTGATGAGTATCGGGTATATCCCGTCGAGCAGTGCTTGCTCGGGCTGCGCTGCGGCAGTTATGCCTGCGAAGACACGCGGATCGTATATGATAGTTTCTCCAGGATAGTGATTTCTGTCATAGAAACGGCACTGATCCCATATATTTCCCATTCTGTCAACGCTGACGGTGACATCAACCGCAGGATGACCGAGTGGAATGTATGCATGCTCGTCCATTTCGGGAAGGATACCTTCGACATTCGGCATATGGAGCGGTGCCGTGCCAAGCGCCTTTGCCGCGATATCCTCACCTGCATCAAGGGCTTTTTCAATGGACACGGGATTGTTTTTTGGACGTTTGGACGTATTCTTCGGGAGCTTTCGGAAGCTTCGGGTGCCATCTTTTCTCACAAGGATTATTTCGGAGCGGGATGAATTGAAGCTTTCAAGAAGACAAAATTCACCGTCCGGAAGCTCCTCGCGGCATAAAAACAGATAATCGGTATTATTTAGTGTGAGCGTGTCGCCCGGGACCTTGCCCTGTAAAGAGGTGTAAGACGGGTATTGCATATGGACCTCCCATTATTTATTATATCATTAAATTTAATATACCACATTAAGCTTGATTTGGCAAGCGTTTTTTCGAGTATTGCAAATTATTTGGATTAAAAAGTCAATTCTGTTGAACGGAAAGCCGTGCCGACAAAGCGAAAGGGGGACGTGATAACGAGACAGTTGACATTTTTCTCTTGATGTGCTATAATTTGTATAATGCAGTGGACAAGCAGAGGGAGGCTTAATTATGGAATTTCATCTTAACAGCTTTGAGCGAGTACTCAGTATTACCCGAATTGCCAACCTGCATTATTTTGAATTTACGCCGCAGTATCAGACCGTAGAGGATCATCACAACTTCTTTGAGCTTATATATGTAGACAAGGGGGCTATCACCGTCGATGCCGATAATTATAGGGGTATGCTGTCGGACAATCAATTGTTGATACATCGCCCGAACGAGGTCCATTCGCTTACATGTCTTGAAAAGGTTGCTCCAAATGTAATAATAATCGGATTTGAGTGCGACAGCACAGCACTGTATATGTTTTCAAGCGCACCTGTAACGCTTAAATCCGCGCAAAAGAAGATGCTCGCGGACCTATTAAAGGAGGGAATGAGCGTTTATGCGCCGCCGTACAACATGCCATACACCAAGCGTATGCACAAGCGCGACGTCATCCCGTTCGGCGCTGACCAGCTGCTAAAAATAAAGCTGGAGATGTTTTTGATTCTGCTCCTGCGCGACGCAAGCCGAGTGGACAGTCCTGCATACGAAGCGGCTTCTGAAACGGCAGGTATCGCAGGTGTTCACCGCTATGTGTGCGAACACTACAATCAAAAGATCACACTCGAACAGCTTTGTCTGCTTTTCGGAACAAACAAGACCACGCTTTGCGATGAGTTTCGTGTCGCATACGGTGAAACGATTTTCAACTACATTAATCATCTTCGTGTGAAAGAAGCAAAAGCGCTCATGCGAGAGGGAAAATACTCAATAACTGACATCTCGGGGCGCGTGGGCTTCAGCTCAATACACTATTTCTGCCGTGTATTCAAGCGAATCGTCGGTCAGCCGCCGAGGGATTATATGAATTCCATCAAAGCAAAGCTCGATATGTAAAAACGCTGCAAGTTTTATCACTTGCAGCGTTTT